>CAYWWM010000074.1:0-8893 GCA_964461735.1 uncultured Solibacteraceae bacterium
CGATATGATCCGCGTGCGCGTGGGAGTTGAGCAGAAGCTTGATATCGCGCAGGTTGAAGCCGAGCTCCTCAATGTTCTGCCGAATCCAGGGAACATCGCGCTCGTAGGTGCTGTCTATCAAAATGTGGCCTTGGGGAGTGGTGATCAGGAAGATCGTCATGTCGGTCCCGCCGACGTAATAGATGTTGCTGACGATCTTGAAGGGCTTCACCCTTTGGCTGATGCGCCGGCCGTCCGCGCCGCGCTGCTCGCCCTGGGCGAAGCCGGGCGCTGCGGAAGCCAGCAACGCAACAACGAACAGGGCAGGCAGAAGGGTCCGCGCCGCGCTCGCTTGGAAACTTCCTTGCAATACTTTCGATTTGGAATTCACCAGTCACCTCCTGAAAACTTGTATCTGTCCTGCCTAGCGGGAGCCGCGCTCCTTAAGGAGCTGATCTACGTATTGGCGCTCGAAGGTGGCAATGTATTCGCGGTATTCGCCCGGGTTGATGAACGGGTTGGGGCCTCCCCCCTGTTCGAGCCGTGTCGCTTTGCCCGCCAAGTCGAACCAGTCTCCGTGCACTCCAAGAAAGATATCGGCGGGAAGACTCTTCAACGTAGCAAACGAGCCGTGGAAGTCGTCGGCGATCTCCGGGTACTTGCGGTTCCCGATCAGAGGAACGTTCTCCTGGGCGCGCACGCCGCAGGCGACGACGACATTGTAATCGCGGCCGCCGTCGCGGGTAACCATGGTCCAGGTGGTGCATCCCTTGGTGTGGCCGGGGGTCAGGTGAGCGGTCAGCGTGACGCCCCCGAGCGTGACCTTGTCGCCGTTTTTAATGATGCGGTCGGCCTTCATCGGCCTCCAGAGCTGCCGCCCGTCGCTGCGGAAGTCGCTGGTACCGCCGTCGGCCAGAACGATGGCGTCCTTCTCCGACATCACCACCTGCGCGTTGGTCAGCTCCTTCATGCGCGGATGCCCGGCCATGTGGTCGGTATGCGCGTGGCTGTTGATCATGATCTTCACGTCCTGGTGGCGGAATCCCATCTTCTGAATGTTCTCGACGATGAGCGGGACGGTGCGATCGTAAACGGTGTCGAGCAGGATGTGGCCTTGCGGCGTGGTGATCAGGTAGGAAACGGCATTTTGATCACTCTTGCCGTTGGGATCGGTAATCCCCACGTAATAGAGGTTGCCGATGATCTTGAACGGCTTGGTGGGGACGTCCCGCAACTCGCGCTGCGCCTGCGCCAATCCCTGGACGCCAGCGAGCAATAGGACAAACACAGCCAGAATCAATTTCGGACAGAAATCATTGGGTTTCATGGGCACACATCCTCGCGCGGAAATTTCCCGGCCGGTGGCAAATGAACAGCCCAACATCGGCCGATGGTAAGAAAAACTCTATGCGCAACCTGCGCCGCTGTCAATAGCGTTTCGGCTGCAGGCCCTTGGTGTTGGGTGTACGGGTTCCGACCCCTGGCGCCTAACCCCTGACACCTAGTGCCGGACACCTGTATAATGTCCCGGTGAAGCGCGTTTTAACCATTGGAATCCTTGTTGTTGGCGTGCTCGGCATCGCTGGGGCGGTGATCATTGGGAGCGCCTTTCGGGGACGGCAGGGCATCACCGACAGCTTCGAGATTAACGGGATTCGCATGGTGCAGGACGGCTTCTCCACGGTCGCCGTGCTGCCGATTGGCGAGGGCCAAGTTGCTCTGGTAGACGCCGGCAACGACGCTGCCGGCGCCGCCGTCCTGGCCGAGTTGTCGCGGCGGGGCCTGGGGCCTGAGGCGGTGAAGGCGGTGCTCATCACGCATGGGCACGGGGACCACATCGCGGGCATTCCGATCTTCCCGAACGCGGAGGTAATGGCGCTGGAAGCGGAGACTGCACTCGTAGAAGGACGCGCCTCCGCCCGCGGACCGCTTACGCGCTGGTTCCCGGCGCGCTCCACGGGCATCCAGGTGGACCGGGCCCTGCGCGACGGCGAAACCGTGATGCTGGGAGAAACCCCCGTCCAGGTCTATTCCATTCCTGGGCATACGGGAGGCAGCGCGGCGTATCTCGTGAACCGCGTCTTGTTTCTGGGAGACTCGGCGGACGCGACCAGCGCAGGCGCGCTCCGGGCGGCGGTCTGGGCCTTCAGCGACGACGCGGCCCAGAATCGCGCCTCGCTCGTCGGCTTGCATCGGCGGCTGCTGCAAGAGGGAGCAGCGGTCGAGGCCATGGCGTTCGCGCATTCCGGAGTGCTGGCGAAGGGTCTCGCGCCGCTGGCCGCCTTCGCGGAACAGAATCCGTGAGGAGCGAAGAGAGACCACCAAGAGCAGGTCCTCGCTGCGCTTGGGATGACAATATAGTTTTTCAATTCATTAGAGATTTTTAGTACCTATGGAATTAAATTCTTGCTGCCGCTGGCAGGAAATTCTTGAGCATATCGGTTTCAGCCTCAATGCAAATCGGTTTCCATCTGACGCCGTTCTGGAGCCCCACGGACCGCTCGGCGACGCAAATCATTGACGAGGCCATCGAGGTCGTTGGCTCCGCCTCCCGCATGGGCTTCGCCTGGGTCTCGATGGGGCACCACTGGCTCTCGCACCCGACCATCTGGCCGCAGCCTTATCCGCTGGTGGCGCGCCTGGCTCCCGAAACCGGGTCCATGCGGATCAAGACATCGGTGCTCTTGCTTCCGCTCCTGAACCCCGTGGAGGTGGCGGAGAACGTCGCCACGCTCGACCACATCACGCATGGACGGCTGCTGCTCGGCGTGGCCATCGGCTATCGCGAGAAAGAGCTCGAGACCGTCGGCCTCGGCCGCAAGGACCGGGCCCCGAAGCTCGAAGAATCCATCCAATTGATGAAGCGGCTGTGGGCGGGCGAGGAAGTGACGTTCGAAGGGAAGTACGCGAAAGTGACGAATGGCCGCATGGGATTCATGCCTTACCAGAAGCCGCACCCGCCGATCGAGGTGGGAGCGCAGAGCGAAGGAGCTACCAAACGCGCCGCCCGCATTACCGACGGGGTCTTCTTCGGGCCGCAGGTGTCCTGGCAGGACGTCGGGCGATTGGCCGGCGTCTACCGGAATGCCCGGAAGGAAGCCGGCCACGCGGAGTTAGGAATCCTGGGCGCCTCCCGCAGCTTGATGGTCGGCAAGAGCAAAGAAGACGCCGCGCAGACCGCCCGGCAGTACCTAGAGAAGACGTTCAACATGTACCGGACATGGGAAATGCAGGAATCGAGCATGGTCCCGCTGCAACTCGGGTTCGACCGCCCGCTCGACGACTGGACCGTCCACGGCTCCCCCAAGGATTGCGTGGAAACGCTGCTGCGCGCCCGCGACGAGACGGGATTGAACCGGGTCGGATTCACCATCTACAGCCTTCCCCGCTCGCCCCAGGCGCGGATCGAATACCTGCAAATGATCGCCGAGGAAATTGTGCGGAAGGTGGGATAAGACAGATTCCCGATAGGCTGTCGGCCCAAAAATGGAGGAGGGTCACACCACGACCGACGCTTCGCCATGTTCCTTGCGCGTGGGTTTTACGGTTATCTCCACATCCTGCCCCAGGGCGGTGAGAAAGTCTATGAGGCGCTCGACCGAGAAAATTCCGGAGCGGTTGCGCATCAATGCCGAGACGTTGGGTTGCTTGATCCCGAGGATGTGCCCCGCTGCGGTCTGAGTAAGGCCTCGCTCCTTGATCAAGCGGTAGATTTCGAGCGTGAGCCGTGCTTTCAAGAGCTCCTGTTCGGGATGGGGGAGCCCGAGATCGGCGAAGACATTCCCGCTGCCTTTCTCCGATCGCACACGCTTTCTCGTTCTTGTCGCCATGTTAGTTCTGCCTTTCTCTGTGGAGACGTTCCGCCTCAGCCAGCCGGCGATGGATGCGGTCAATATCCCTCTTCGGGGTGGCGATGCCTCTCTTCGACTTCTTCTGGAAAACGTGCAGCACGTAGATCGCCTCCGGGAAACGTACAGTGTAGACAGCGCGCCAAGTCCCGCCGGCGTGGTCCGCGATGATCTCCACCACAAGCCGTCCGCCAAAGCCTTTTAGCGCCTTTGCCGCCGGGTCGGTTTCACCCTGCTGGGCCGCATAGAGAGCCTGGCCGATCTCGCGCCGAACCGGCCGAGGAAAAGCTCGCAGGTCTCTCCGGCTGGAGCCAACCCAGATCAGAGGGCGTTCCGGTTCCGGCAACGTTTATGAGTATATGAATACTTATATATCATGTCAAGGAAAGGGGCGGGCGCAACGGGCCAGGCGAAAACCTAGCGTATAATTGCGAATCGCGGTGATTCGAGGGCCAGACCGATGAGAATCGAAGAGACCTTTGCAGTTCCCGCTCCCGTGGAACAAGTCTGGGAATTTATTGCCGACCCGCAGAAGATGGCCGCGTGCCTGCCGTCCGTCCAGTCGGTCGTAATCGTGGATGAGCGCCATTACGAAGCCGTTGTGAAGCAGAAGGTCGGGTTCATCTCGGCCACCTTCAAGATCGAGACGGAGGTCCTGGAAAAGGAAGCCCCGCTTCGCATGGTGCTGTCGAACCGCGGCAAGACCATCGCGGGGGCAAAAGGGACGCTCAAGTCCACCGATACTATAACCCTGAAGGCGGCATCGGAGGAGGCGACGGAGGTTCACGTCGTATCGGAGTTGACGCTGGGAGGGCAACTGGCCGTGCTGGGCGCGAAGCTGATCGAGGCGAAGTCCAAAGAGATCTTCGCCGAAGCCACGTCGAATCTCAAAAGCAAACTCGGAGTGGCGCCCAATCCGGAGCCTGTGGCGGCCGAAAAGCGCGGCGCGATGACCCGGCTGAAGTCTTTGTTTCAGAATCAGAAAAGTCATGGGACTGAGACCGTTTGAGTACGTCGAACCTTCGAGCGTGCGGGAAGCCGCGCAGTTCATGGCCGAGCATCCCGAGGCCGCGCGCATTTACGCGGGGGGAACGTCCTTGCTGCTGCTCATGAAGCAAGGGATCGTGCGCCCCGACTACCTGGTAAACATCAAGAAAATTCCGGGCCTGCGATACATCGAGAACGGCGGCGGGACGATCCGCATCGGCGGCCTGACCACCCACCACGATCTCGAAGTGTCGCCGCTGATCCGCCGCTTCCTGCCGGCGATCACGGAGCTCGAGCCGCAGGTGGCGAACATTCGGGTGCGCAGCACGGGAACCATCGGCGGCAATCTGGGGTTCGCCGAGCCGCTCACTGATCTTCCGCCGCTGCTGATCGCGCTCGACGCCCGCGTCAAAGTGGCGGGTCCCGACAGCGAGCGCGTCTTCCCGCTGGAAGAACTCTTTTCCGGCTACTACGAAACCACCATCGAGCCGCACGAGTTGATTACGGAGGTGCAGGTGGACGAGCGGAAGCCGCACTCCGGGTTCAAGTATCTTCGGTTCTCCGTGGGGTCGGACAAGCCCGCCGTCGGGTGTGCCATCGGGGTGCGGCTCGACCCGGCGACGGGCGCTTGTGTGGAAGCGCGATGTGTATTGGGATGCGTCGCGCCGACGCCGCTGCGAGTGCGAGAGGCGGAAGACGTCCTCCGCGGGAACCCGTATCGCGCCGAGATCGCCGCGGAGGCGGGGCGCATTGCCTCGGAAGCCTGTTCGCCGCTCGCGGACCTGCGCGGTTCAGCAGAGTATAAGCGTGCAATGGCGGGCGTCCTGGTGGGAAGAGCCGTGCAAGAAGCCTTCCGCCGCGCGGAGGGACAAGAACCGGAGGGTGGCAGACGATGATCCGTACGATCCGGATGACCGTCAACGGCGCGCCGCATGAGATCGAAGCCGAGCCGTGGGAAACGTTGCTCGAAATCCTGCGGCGGCGCCTGGAGCTGACGGGCACCAAGTTGGGATGCGATCAGCAGGTCTGCGGGGCCTGCACGGTTTTGATGAATGGATTGCCGGTCAGCTCGTGCTCGGTGCTGGGGGTGGATGCGGCGGAGAGCGAGATTCTGACGATTGAAGGGCTGGCGGCGGGCGGCGAATTGCACCCCATCCAGAAGGCGTTTATTGAGCACGGCGCCTTTCAATGCGCCTACTGCACTGCGGGCCTGATCCTGGCGGTGAAGGCGCTGCTCGATCAGATGCCTGCGGCGGACGAGGAGCAGACGCGCCACTTTCTCGCCGGCAATCTGTGCCGCTGCGGGTGTCATCTGGAGATACTCAGAGCCGTGCGCTCCCTGAGCGGGCAGCCGCCACAGCCGGAGGAGGCTTGAGGAGGCTTGAGGAGGGATGATGAGCAAGGTTTCCGCGAGTGGGCAGACGATTAGTCAGACCATTGGCCAGTCGGTGCCGCGCGTCGAGAGCGAGGAGAAAGTAACCGGGCGGCTGAAGTATCTCGACGACCTGCGGCTCAGCGGGGTGCTGCACGCCAAGATTCTCCGCAGCCCGGTCCCCCATGCGCGCATCCGTCAGATTGACGCGCGGGAGGCGGAAAAGCTGCCGGGCGTCGCCGCGGTCCTGACGCGCGAAGACATCGTCGGCAACCCCGCGTACGACTCGCACTACGGGCCAATCTATAAAGACCAGACGATTGTTGCCATAGACAAAGTCCGCTACGTGGGCGATCCGGTGGCGGCAGTGGCGGCGACGCGGCCGGAGATCGCCGAAGAGGCCCTCGACCGGATCGAAGTCGAGTACGACGAACTGCCGTGGGTGCTCGACGCGGAAGAGGCGCTCGCCGAGACCGCCCCGGTGCTCCACGACAAGGTGGAAATGCGCCGCGAGGGCTTCGCGGACGTGGGAGGAATTCGTCCCAAGGACGGAACCAATCTCTGCAACCATTTCCACCTGAGCATGGGGGATGTCGAAAAAGGGTTCCGGGAGTCGGACCGCGTATTCGAGAACGTCTTCACGTCGCCGTCGGCTCAGCATTCGTCGCTCGAGCCGCATGCGGCGGTGGCGTCATTCGACGGGCCGGGGCGGCTGACGGTGTGGGATACGGTCCAGAATCCGTTCGTGATCCGGGACCTGCTGGCCGAGATATTCCATCTGCCGCTGTCGAAGGTGCGCGTGATCTCGCTCAACCTGGGCGGCGGCTACGGCTCGAAGCTCTACCCGAAACTGGAGCCGCTGGCGGCGGCGCTGGCGCTTAAGGCGAAGCGGCCCGTGGCCATCACGCTGACGCGGGAAGAGGTCTTCCAGACGCTCACCAAGCACGCGGCGCGCATCTATCTCAAGACGGGAGTGAAGAACGACGGGCGCATCCTGGCGCGGCAGTGCCGCATTTATCTCGACACCGGCGCCTACGCCGAGATCGGCCCCCGCGTGTCGAAGAAGTCCGCATTTACTGCCGCCGGCCCCTATGACATCCCGAACGTCGAAGTGGACTCCTACCTGTCGTACACGAACAAGGTTCCCGCTGGGGCGTTTCGCGGGTTTGGGGTGTCGCAGTCGAATTGGGCGCACGAGTCGGAGATGGACATCATCGCGCGCGCACTGGGAATTGACCCGCTGGAGCTGCGGCGCAGGAACTTGCTCCAGGAAGGAAGCGCAGCCATCACCGGCGAACGGCTCCAGGGGCTGGCGCTCAACGAATGCCTGGACGAAGTCGCGGCGGCGGTCGAGTGGGGGAAACGCGCCGAGCCCAAGAATCCGTCGCTCGCGCGCGGCAAGGGAGTGGCGTGCCTGATCAAGACTACGGTCACGCCGTCGGTCTCCTCTGCGCTGATCCGCCTCAACGAAGACGGCAGCGCCACGCTCTACGTGGGCACCGCCGACATCGGCCAAGGCTCCGATACCGTCCTGGCGCAGATTGCGAGCGAGGAACTGCGCATCCCGCTGGAGCAGATTCATGTCGCGCACTCCGATACGGATTATGCGCCCTACGATCTGTCCACGTCTTCGAGCCGGTCTACGTTCCACATGGGCCGGGCGGTGCAACTCGCAGCGGATGACATCCGCAAACAGCTGGCGTGCCTGGCGGCGCCTCTGTTGGGGGTCAGCGCGGAAGAAGTCGTCTTCGAGAACCAGGAAGTGAGGCCGCCCGACGGCAGCGCGCCGGGCCTGAGCTACAAAGCTCTGTTCATGAACATCTACGGCATCAAAGGGATCAACCTGTTCGGGAAAGGTCTCTTCAAAACTTCGACCAAGCATAAGGACGGCGAGCCGTTGACGTCCTCGTTCTGGAGCATCGGGGCGGCCGCCGCGGAAGTGGAAGTGGACCGCGAAACCGGACAGGTCCGCGTGGTGCGCTACGCCACCGCCGCCGACGTGGGCAAAGCGCTCAATCCGCTGTTCTGCCGCCAGCAGCTTCGCGGGGGGGCGATCACCGGCATCGGTTTGGCGCTGATGGAGCAACTCGTCTACCAGGACGGCCTGCTGATCAATCCGAACTTCCTCGACTACAACCTGCCGCGGTTCCTCGATATACCGGAGGAGATCATCCCCATCCTGATCGAGAAGCCGCATGCCGAGGGTCCGTTCGGCGCGAAAGGGCTGGGCGAGACGGCGTTGATCCCTGCTCCGCCCGCCATCGCCAACGCCATCGAGGACGCCGTCGGCGTGCGCATTACGGATTTGCCGATCACGCCGGAGCGCGTGTTTCTGGCGATACAGCGCAAGCGGGAAGAACAGTCCGCCCAGGCGCATCTGACAAAATCGTGACTCCTGACAGTGAGGATGCCCGTTAGTTCGTAGAAAGTAGCGACTCTCAACCCCGGCGATAATGGGCCGGGGGTCATTTTCTGCCAAGAAAAGGAGAGAGTCGCTATGAAGAGAAGATACCAGATTGCCGGGCATCGTGCGGTGCAGAGTTTTCGCCGCTGGGCCACGGAAGAGAATCCGCAGATCCAGATGGTGTTGCCGCTGGCGGAGGTGGTGAGCCTGCTGCAAGAGGGGGTGGGGCATCTGCTGCGGGAAGCCGGGCTGGCGTTGATGCAGTTGGTGAGGGAAGAAGAAGTGCGGCGCTGGGCCGGAGGA
>CAYWWM010000075.1:0-8835 GCA_964461735.1 uncultured Solibacteraceae bacterium
GGTATATACCGGCATTATACAAACCCGTGTCCCGCTGTTTCATCACGAGTGGTGCTGCATCAATGTAGGGTCCGGCGTCCAGTTCATTATGTTGAATGACGGGGAACAGGTCTAAATCCGCCTCCTTACCTTTCAGGATCACCTCTTTCGCCGGCGCATCGGATTTGCTGACTTGCTGCCACGGTATGGGGGTCACTTCTCGTTGGGCATGAACTTGTGCCAATTCCTCGATGGAATCGGATCCCAGAGCCAACGCCATCCGGTCGTAGGACGCGCCGAGATTGATAATCAGCGGAAATTCGGAACCGCAAATTTTCCGGCAGTAAAGCAAAGGATACCTTCCCTGCTTCTCCAGCTTTTCAAGAATCGCCGTCGGACCGCACCGGGAAGGGAGTTCTTCATCAACTATTAAGATGTCCTGAGGGCGCTTTTCCGCTAAAAGTCTTAGATAGCTGCGGAGATCCTGGGCCATGGAACCTCTCTCTCATTACTTTGCCAAGGGCGGATAGGAGACACCCCAGGCAGCGGTGGCCGCCTCGACCGGGTGGTTTGTTTTTTGAAGCCGTCAGAGCCCCGAATTACCTTTCCCTGAAAGTCCGGGTTCCGGTTGGGCCGATCGGGATTGCGGGTGTCCCCGTTGCCGGACCGGTTGGAACCGATCAGCGGCGAAATGGGGAAGCCGCCCTGTGCGTTGAAGATGCCATTCCATTGCCAGCCGCCGATCAGCTTCCCAACCATAGCAACGTTCCCGTTGGTGCAGGCCAGCCACAATGGAGTGACGCCATTGTCGCTCGCCGCGTTTGCGTTAGCCGGAATTTCCGATATGGACTCTGCCTTCCGGGAAAACCTATTACACCCGCCATCCCCCGGCCGTCAAGGGAAATCAGAAAAAATCGAAAGGGCCTGTTTTGCAGGGGCTTGGCGGCTCTTTTGGACTCCTTGACATCTTCGCATCCAGCCAGGCGGCTGTACAGCGACTGCCGCAACAGGTCTGTCAAGGGCAACTGCGCATTCTTCCCCCGAGAGTCGGTCAGGTGTGGTGCGATGCGTTCCCCCAAGCCCAGCCGCTCATCCAACTCCCGCACCCGAAACAAACCGGCATCGGAAGTGACTGGTGACCCCTGGAAGGCGACACGCAAAAACCGATTGAACGACAGTGCAATGCCTGCTGTTTGCTCTCTCCCATTGGGTCTCCCCCTCCGTAAGACCTTGTTGATGCTCAAACCCGCATCGTTATTGGCGTTCGAGGTCAGTGTAGGGTTACCCCTCGAATTCCGAATCGGAAATCCGGGGTCATATGATTCGTCAGTCAAGAGAGGAAGTCCCTCTTCAGTCTTTTCTTATCGGGTTTGTAGCCCGATGCCACCTTGGGCAAAGAGCTGACGACCTCCAGCCGTTCCGGCCATTTGAATTTAGCGAGCCCTCTGCTTTCGAGAAAAGAGGTGAGCTCCGAGAGCGCAATGCCTTGCCGGCCGCGGCAAACGACATAGGCACAGACTCGCTCTCCCATCTCGGGGTCGGGAATGCCGATCACACAGGCTTCGGAAATGTTCGGGTGCTGCAACAAAGCGGATTCCACGTCGTTCGGATAGATATTCTGTCCGCCGCGGATGATAAGATCCTGTTCGCGCCCGGCGAGAGCCAAATTCCCTTTCTCATCCATTCGACCGAATTCCTGCAAATCGAAATAGCCCTCACGGCGCCGGCTGGCATTGCGATCCGGATCATTGAAAAAACGGGCTTGTGTATGCAGTCCTCGCACCTGAAGATGGCCGACTTCCCCGGGGCAGACGGGCCGGCCTTCGCAGTCAACGATCCTCAACTCATTTCCATCCAGAGGACATCCGACGGTTCCCCAGCGAACCTCCTCTGGATCATCCCAGGACGTGCAGGAGATACCCCCACAATCAACCGTTCCGTATGCCTGCATGATCCGGCTGCCAAGTCGGGTTTCCACCTCCGCCCCTTGGTGGAAAGGCAAGCTGGCGCCGTGATTGATAATGACACGCAAAGCCATCTTGTATCGGGATAGCCGTTCGAAGGCCATCATCCGGACCAGCATTGTTGGGACCAGCGGAATCACAGTGACCCGTTCGGCTTGCAGGGTGGAACAAGTTTCTTCCAGAGAGAAGTGATCCAGGAGCACAATCCGGGCGCCCAACTGGCATCCGGCGTTATACACCATCGCATCTGCCGTGCCCGTAACGATGGAAGTGACCGCAGCGAGCGTATCGCTGGAGTTAACGCCGAAGCGCCTGGACTGAATCCCACCCGTCAGAAGCCTTGTATACAAAGGCACCTCAACACACTTTGGTATTCCAGTGCTCCCGCTGGTTGTGCCAATCTGGCACACGTCCAGAATCGTATGTCGCCTTCTCCGGAGCCGTTCGGAAACCTCGGAACGGTTTGGCGCTGCCCCTAAGATCTCCTCCAGGGAGAAGGAGCCGGATGGCACGTGTTGCCCTGCAACCACAACATACTTCAGCTCCGGTACGCGGATTCTTTCGAACAGCTCATAGTAGTTAAATCCTCGATGCTCGTAGGGGATGATAATCGCCTCAGGCCGCGTGAATTGAACGATGGGGGAGAGTTCGGCAAATCGGAGGGAAGGGGACACGGTAATCAGGCGCAGTCCCGCTTTTTCGCAGGCCAGCCGAACGAGAAAGAGTTCCGCACAATTGGGGAGTTGCACCAGGACGCGGCCCTGCCGCTCCAGACCCAGCGCCATGAAGCCCAGGGCGAGTCTGTCCGAGAGTTCCTTGACCTGCGCCCAGGTGAGACGTCGGCGGGAATCTACAATGGCCTCTTTGCCCTCAATGTCTCGGCCATTCCGATCGCAGAAGTCGGCCGCGGTCATGAGCGGAACGAAGCGCGAAATTTCTTGCTTCAGGCTTTGGGAATCATCCAACGAAGTCAAGCTCCGTTAATTCCGATGCGACTTGCTTTCTCAGGGAGAGAAAACCCTCATTCCAATTTCTCTTGTGGAGGAAAGATGCGGACCGCAATGGCTTCAAAGGCACAGTCCCATTGGCAAATGAAACAACCCTGGCAGTCTGCCTCGTAGGCCGCAAAAGCCCGCATTTGCTGGTCCAGCCTGAGAACGTCGGTCGGGCACGTCTCGACACAGACGCCACAACCGGTGCAGGCAGCCTTGTTGATTTCAACCCAGGGCATCAGACCTTCCCGATTAGAGCAAATTTACCGTTAGGGGATAGCGTTCCGTTCAGCCGTCCCGCCCAGGGCGGGACTCGATCCGACAACTGAACCGCATCCCAGGATTTCATCCTGGGCTATTTTCAATCGCCCCTGCGGGGCTGTCAAAGACTCCTATACACCATCGGTGAAAGTCTAGGACCCAAGTCCCTCAGAATGCGCTGTGGACCCGGGCCGGCGGAATACGAGATGCAAATTCCGGGTAGGACGTACCGGGACGACATGGAACGATTCGGGAATCGGCTCATCCCAAAGCCGCAGCATCTTGCCATGGCGTTGCACCACCACCATCTTGATCCAGTTTATGTTGTCGATGACTGGAAAATCTTCTCGGATAAAAGCCACCCGGCTCTCGGTACGATACAGGTACGCTCGAAGCGTCGCTTCTAGAACCTGACAATACTGCCGGAGGCCCCAGACCTTGGCCAATTCATGGTAATCCCGAGCCTTTAGCCGAGAGACCTCGGTCTCGCGGATCTCCAAAAGTTTGTCGAGAGCATCCTGGAGCCGATCGGCACGGAGAACCAAACCGACTTTCTCCATTAGGAGCTCCCCGATGCGCCGGTGGACCGGCTCGTAATCCAGGCCATCCGTCCGCTTCAAGGGGGATTCGATGGCCTCGATGCCTTCCTGAAGCTGCTTCGATGGTACCGGCTTCTGCTCCGATTGCGCCGCGAAGTCGGCTGCCGCTTCCCCAGCCCAGTGGCCAGTTACCGAGCAAAAGGAGAGATGTCCACCGGGAAGGTAGGCGCAGTCCGTACAGCCTCCGGCTGCATAGAGGCCAGGAATGGTGGTTTCTCCCCGCTCGGTGATGCGGGCTCCGGCCCCAAAAATGCCGGAAGTCCCCGCCACTTGATAGGTGTAGGGAACTGACTCCTTCGTGATATCTATACCCAAGCCCTCATAACTCGAAAGGATAATGGGGATCACTCTCTTTAACAGTTCCAGCCGTTCCGTGGGGATGCTTCTCAAGTCCATGGACGGGACATTACCCAGTTCTTTTTGACGAGCGATTGCAAAATAGAGAAGGGCTCGACTCGTCATCTCCATTCGTTTTAGATCGTAGTCTTCTAAAAAGCGCCGGCCGTTCTTGTCCACAAACTTTGCGCCCGAGGGCATCAGCGATTCCAGTCCCGGTGCGCAGAGAAGGTGGTCCGGGTTGAGATTGATCCCACCCAGTTCCAGGCGCGAGAGCTGAGCGCCTGTACGCAACATCATCGCAATCCCATCGCCAGAAAGATCAATGGGCATGTATCCCAGCCTGCTCTCTGGCCAGGGATAAGGAAACTTGTACGGGCCCGTGCATACAACGGTGGCTTTGGCCTGAATCGAGTAGATTTGGCCATCGCGAACATGAAACCCGACAGCCCCAACGACCTGCCCTTCGGTGGGAAGTTTCCCATCCGAGGTTACCAGTTCCGTTATCGCCACCCGGTTGAGCGCTTCCACCCCGCTCGCCAGCACGCCAGACCGGGCTGCCATCATCATTTGTGGGCCGCCCTCCGTCATCCAGGCGCCGTTCTTGAACGCGCGTCCCGGCGCGCCCATCCGCACGATGTTTTGACCTTCCTTCAGCCACTTCACGCCCCAGCGATCCATGGTCATCAGGTGCTCGTACATAACCGGGAGCGATTTCAGCAGTAAACGCTGGTTCACCAATGGACCCGCGCCCAGCCCGTTGATCCAGTCTTCCTCCTTGTCGCCTGGCATGTAGGCTGGATACACTCCCGACGCCAGCGCACTGCAACCACTGCGACCGAAATACGAACGATCAACCAGCAACACCCGCACCCCTGCTTGGCGCGCCTTGTAAGCAGCCAAGGCAGCCGCGATGCCGCCACCGATTACCAAAACATCGGTTTTCAAGTCCCGGATCATTCTTTTTGTTCCACTCGTTCTATGAGTCGGGACTTTCTTGGATGCTCTGCATTGTCCGCCACCAAATCCTTGCAAGTGTACGCTGAACCTACCGGGGTTGCCATAAGATCTTGCCGCCCTACTCGCCCGACTTCAACCCGATTGAACAATGCTGGGGAAAGGTGAAACAGAAACTCCGCTCTCTCTAGGCTCGCACCGTGGACTCTCTACAGCAGGCGATCTCCCAGGCCATCGCCACGATTACCGCCGACAACGCCGCCGCCTGGTTCACCCACTGCGGCTATGATCTACACTAACAGGAGAAATGCTCTAGCCCCTTCGGGGCGAATGCAGTAGATGTCGCGGTCTTTTGAAGTTCATGAATAATCCAGGTACAGGCGCTGTAACCGTGATGATCCTGTGCTCTGGAGGCACGCAAGTTCCCCTTTACCGTCACGGTATCTTCCGTCAGGACCCCGAGAGAAACGTTCCCGTCGGGTCCGTATTCACTATAATACAGGGGAAGAGGAATGGCGCGGAGACCTGATGTTCGACACTTCCCACATCCGCAAACTCGACGGGCAGCGCTATCTGATCCCCCGCGATACGCGCAGCGACATGCGCACCGACGCCATCGTCTATGCCAACGAGAAATTGCTGTCGGCGATCCTGAAAGACCTTTCGCTCGAACAGGCGGTGAACGTGGCCACGCTGCCCGGCATCGTCGGGCCGCCGCTGGCCATGCCGGATATTGATCAAGGCTACGGTTTCCCGATTGGGGGCGTCGCGGCAACGGATTGGGAGAACGGAGTGGTTTCGCCCGGCGGCGTGGGATTCGACATCAACTGCGGCGTGCGGCTGCTGGCGAGCCAGCTTTCGAGGCCGGACGTCGGGCCGCGCGTGCGCGAGCTGGTGAACCAGATTTTCCGCGACGTGCCCTGCGGGCGCGGCAAGGAGAGCTTGCTGCGCCTGAGCCACGCCGACCTCGATCACGTTCTTGACAGCGGAGTCCGCTGGATGGTCGAGCGCGGCTACGGCGAGCCGACCGACATGGAGTTCTGCGAGGCGCGCGGCCAGATGCCCGGCGCGGACCCCGGCGAGGTCAGCCAGCGGGCCAAGGAGCGCGGACGCCCGCAGGCCGGGTCGCTCGGCAGCGGCAACCATTTCCTCGAAATCCAATACGTCGAGAAGGTCTTCGATGCCGAGATCGGAGACGCGCTCGGTCTCACCGAAAATCAAATCGTCGTGCTCATCCACACCGGCTCGCGCGGCCTGGGGCATCAGGTGTGCACCGACTCGCTGGCGCAGATGGGCGCGGCGATGAAGAAGTACCAGATCACGCTGCCCGACCGCCAGCTTGCCTGTGTGCCCATCCAGTCGCCGGAGGGACAGAGCTATCTCGGAGCGATGAGCGCGTCGGCCAATTTCGCCTGGGCTAACCGGCAGGCCATCACGCACTTCGTGCGCCAGGCCTTTGCCCAGGTCTTCGGCCAGGCCGCGCGCCTGCGCGTGGTCTACGACGTGGCGCACAACATCGCCAAGCGCGAGCGCCACAGCGTGCCATCGCCATCTGGGCGGAAGGTGGAAGGAAAGGACCGCGAGCGCGAGGTCCTGGTGCATCGCAAGGGTGCCACGCGCGCCTTCCCGCCCGGACATCCCGAGACGCCGGACCGTTACCGCAGCGTCGGTCAGCCGGTGCTGATTCCCGGCAGCATGGGCACGGCGTCGTGGGTCTTGGTCGGAGCGCAGAAATCCATGGAGCAAACCTTCGGCAGCGTCTGCCACGGCGCGGGAAGGATGCTCAGCCGCACCGCCGCGAAGAAAGGCCGGGACATTCAGAAAGTCAAAGAAGAGCTGGAGCAGAAGGGAATCTACGTCCGCTCCGAAAGCCGCGACGGCATCCTGGAAGAAATTCCCGAAGCCTACAAGGACGTGGACGAAGTGGTCGAGGTCGTCGCCCAAGCCGGCCTGGCCCGCAAAGCCGTGCGGCTAGTGCCCATCGGGGTGCTCAAGGGATAAAGGTCCTCTCTGGGGCTGAGGAGAATTGCTATCCACCAACCAAAGACACGTCCTAGCAGGGCATCTGCGTCTTGCTACTGGTTTCCGGCGCAAGCCACTTGGTCGGCGCGATTCAGGATCACACGCTTGACAGGAGCCAGTTCCGCGACGGCGGTGATTTGATCGCGGGTAAGCTGAGTTTCCAGCGACCCAGCGAGGACATTTTCACGAATCCTGTCCGAAAAACCTGAGCGTGCGAGCCGGTCGAGGATCACCTCGCGGTTTTCGCGGAGGCGTTGCCGGAGACCCTCGTACGTGGCGGCTTCCTGCCAGCGGCTCTCGGGATTGATCTGGATAATGACGGGAATGGAATCCCGCACATGCCCCGCTGCCTCCAAACGGCGGAGTTCTTCCAGAAGCCGAGGCTCGATCTTCTGACCGATCACAAACTCCTCCTGCAGGAAGAACCGGGAGAAACCAACTCCTCCCGTCCCTTTCATCTTAGCAACTTCCGGGTTGGCGAGAAAGGCCTGATTCCGCACAGCGCCTCCATCGCTTCCGGCGGTTTCCTGTTCGTTTCCTCCTATGCCCGCAGCAAAGCTGCGTAGGCATTGACGAGCCCGTAGCCAGCCTGGTTGGGTTTGAAAGGCGGCAGGGGCTCGCAAGTGTCCTCTAGGATTTTCTTCACCTTCATCGGGGTGAGCTGCCGATTTTTTTCCAACAGCAAAGCGACCAGCCCAGCGACATGGGGAGAGGCCATGGAGGTCCCGCTCATGGAAGCAAAGCCGGTTCCCGGGATGGTGGATCGGATGTTGCCGCCCGGAGCGGCGAGATCGGGCTTGGTCAACCGAATGGCTGAGCCAGGACTCAGGCGCGCGCTGCTTGGACCGATACTGGAAAATGTGGATAGCACCTTCGCTTTGTCTACGGAACCGACCGTAATCACGCGACGTGCGGCGCCCGGATGCCGAATTCGGAAGGGAGGCGTCGTGCCGGGGCCTTCATTCCCGGCGGCCACCACTACCGCCACGCCGAGCCGGACTGCGTTATCGGCAGCCTCGCACAGGATGCAGTCGGCATCGTCGCACACCCAGCCGTGCGCTACTTCGCTCCAGCCCAGGCTGAGATTTGCAACCAACGCATTGCGCCGCACGGCCTCATCCAATCCGTTGATTACCGAAGCCGGCAGACCGTTGCCGAAGATGTCCAGGACTTTGATGTTAATCAGGTCGCACTGAGGCGCGACGCCTCGGTTTACCGGATCATTACTGGCTACCGTCCCGGCCACATGCGTGCCGTGACTCCCGGGATCGGGGCCTGTGCCGGTGGCGTCAAAATTGTCCGCCACGCGGCCGAGTAAAGCCGGATGGTTCCTATCCACGCCGCTGTCGAGAATCGCAACCCGCACACCCTGGCCGTTCACGCCGAAATCCTGCCGCGCCTCCGGCGCCTCGATCACGCGTGGACTCTCGTGCATGCAGGTAACCAGGTCCACCGCTTCCAAGCGAACCAGTTTCACTTCGTCCAACTCGGCGATCTGGTTCAGTTGCGACACGTTCACCTTGGCGGTGATGGCATTCGTCAGGGCGTGGCTTCTCGGCGTTTGCACGCCCAGGTTTTTCAGCTTGTCAAGGATAGGCCGTTGGCTGCGATTCACATGCTCCCGCAAGGCCTCTAGCTGCGACACAGGCTCGCGCTCCTCCTTGGGCAGGATGGTCTCCTGGTGGGAAATAGTGACTTCGACGCCGGCCTGCTCCAACTCCAACG
>CAYWWM010000076.1:0-8723 GCA_964461735.1 uncultured Solibacteraceae bacterium
AGAGCGAGCGCGGTCGTCCCGACGGCTCCCACCCACCACGTGCGCAAGGCCGTCATCATCAGATGTGCGTAGCCGAGCCCGCCGAGCACGCCGATCCCCGCGCCCGCGACGGACAGCAGCAGCCCTTCCCGCAGAAACAGCCGGCGGACGTCCGAGGATCCGAACCCTACGGCCCGCAGCAGCCCCACTTCGCGGGCGCGCTGCTCCACGCTCACGCGGAAAAACAGCGCGGCCAGCAGCAGCGCCGATACCACCAGGAAGAAGCTGAAGTAGACAAAATACTCCCCGAAATCGGTGGCGCCGCGCGAGGCTTCGAGGCCTTCCGATCGCACGTCGCGCACGGTCAGGCCCATCACGAGCGGGTCCAGCTTGGCCCGCAAACGCTCGGAATATTCTCGCTGCGCCTCCTCCAACGGCCGACCTGCGCCGGGCGTGAGCCGGATCGAAGTCATCGAGCCATAGCGGGATCGCCAGAGCTGCTCACCCACTGCGTACGGAATGAAAGCCTTCGGCGTCGTGCGGTGCAGGTTCCAGTATTCATCGTCCAGCGGGCGGATGCGCCGCAGATCAATCGGAAACGGAGGGTCCCAGTCCCCGAGCGACGGCGACCCGGTGATGCCCGGATAGTCCGGCGCCAGATCGCGGTCGCGCGTGTTAATAGGAACGACTTGCGCCACCTGGAATTCCGTCGTGCGCCGAGCCAGCCGGCCGGGGTCTTCCCACACGTCGTATTCGATCGTCACGGCATCGCCGGCGGAAACCCGGAGGTCGCGCGCCGCCCAGTCGTTCAGCACCATGGGCGCAGGCCCGGAGACGCCGCGGAGATCCATCGCTGTCACGAGCGAATAGGGGATCTCGCGGCTGCCGCTCCGCAGCGTCGTGACGAGATACGTGAGCACCGGTTGCGGCTCCAGCCCCGCTTCGCGGGCGGCCTCCAGAGCCGCGTTCGCTTTTTGAGGAGCCAGCAGTCCGCCGTCAGCTTCGAGCGCCAGCGTGTGCCGCCCTTCGAGGACGCGCAGCTTCAGGCCCAGGTCTTCGAGTTGGGCATTGCCGCGAATCAACTGCTCCAGTGTTGCGGCGGTGGATGCTGTATTTTCCGGTTTGGCGGAGACGAGCAGTGCGTTGACGCGGCTGCCGACCTCCAGTTCCCGCTGCAGCAGCGCCAGTGGCAGGAACACGGCGCGGATTTCCCCTTGCTTGGCCTGCAAGGAAAACTCACCAAGCGATTCGCGGGCGAGAACGTCTCGCACGGTCGCCCGGATCGTGCGGCCCAGGTCGTCCTTGCGGCCGTGCAGCGACTCGATGGGAATGTCGGACGGGCGCTGCACTCGAACCAGGATGGTTGCCCCGTTCTCGGCCGCAAGCTCTCGCGCAAGGGCCGGACTGAGCAGCGCTTCGCGGCCAGCCTGCCCGGACCTCGTTTCCACACCCGCGTCCACGCCGTGAAATTGCCAGAACCGATCGTCCACACCGTAGACCAAAACCTGACCCGCGCGGCCTGCGCCGCCTTGCACGCTCACAAACCCCTGCACCATCACGAGCGGCGCAATCCCGTCGAAGGCAGCGCTGAATTCGGGATGCCCCGCCAGCTCCCGCGCCAGCGCTTCCCGAACGAATCCAGACGAGAGCACCACCTGGTCTGTGTTGCCAAGCCGTTCCAGAACCATGTCGCGCAGGCTGCCGCGCACGGAGTCGCCGACCAGCAGCGCGCCCGCCAGCACCGCCACCGCCGTCGCCACGCCGAGCACCACCGCGGCGTTGGTGCGCCAGTAAAAGATCAGGCTCTGAAACGCAAGCTGGCTTGGCTTTATCGTTTCATCTGGATTATTCATGAACCTCACCACCACCGGGGGCGTTCCTTTTCTCTAGCCCAGGCGTTCACGCCTGGGAATACAGAATCGAATCATTTTCTTTCAGCCCCCTTCAGGGGGCTTCTGGCCCAGGCTTTTGGCCCAGGCTTCGGCAATGCGCAACGGAAAAGCCCCCTGGAAGGGGGCTACAAAGTGTGTGGGCCTCCTCCAACCCAGGCGTAAACGCCTGGGCTAGAGAAAAGACGCGGCTTCCGATGTTCCAAGCTCGGAGTCTCATGAATAATCCAGTTTCATCCTTCCATCCGTTTCAGCTTGTTGTCCAGCAGCTCGAAGCGAATGGGAAACTCGGCCGCGAGCCGGGCGCTGTGCGTCACCACGATCAGGATGTTTCGCTGCCGGCGATGGAGATCGAGCAGCAGCGCCGCCACGGCCCCGGCTGAAACCGGATCGAGGTTTCCGGTCGGCTCATCGCAGAGCACCAGGTGCGGGTGCTGAATCAGCGCGCGCGCAATCGCCACGCGCTGCTTTTCGCCGCCGGAGAGTTCCCCCGGCCGGTGCTCGATGCGGTCCGCCAGGCCCACCTGCTCGATCAGCGCCCGCGCGCGGCCGGCCAGATCGGCGCGGTGGTTGGTGTCCCCGGTGCGAGTCACCAGCGTCGGAACCAAGACGTTTTCGAGCACCGAGCACTGCGGCAGCAGGCAATGATCCTGGAAGACGAAACCGATCTCGGTGTTGCGGAAACCGGCCAGCTCCGAAGGAGCCAGCGCATAGAGGCTGCGGCCGGCGAGGCTGACCGTGCCCGCCGAGGGCGGCTCCAATCCGCCGAGGATATAGAGGAGCGAGCTTTTGCCGCTGCCGGAAGGTCCCACGATGGCCGCGGCGTCGCCGGGAGCGAGCGAGAGCGACACCTCCGACAACACCGTGAGCTTTCCCCGGGGCGTCGCGTAGTGTTTGCTCAGGTTCGCAACCTCAAGAGACTTTGCCTGCGGCTTGCGGAGGTCTTCGTAGACGGCGAGCAACCGATCCGCCGAGCCTGCGACTGAGTAATGCGCGCGGACGCCCTCATAGGCGCGCTGCCCCAGATTCTCCGCCGCCTTGCGATCCTGCCAGAGCGAGAAGAGGCCCTCGGCAAGCTTGTCCGGATCGTCCGGTTCCACCAACAGCCCGCCGCCGGTCTTTTCGATGATCTCGACGAAGGCCCCGCGGCGCGGCTCGACCACCGGGACGCCGTTCGCCATCGCTTCGAGCAGAAACATCCCCTTCGGTTCGTCGTAAGTCGCCGGGACCGACAGCACGTCGAGACCTTGCAGAAACGCGAGCTTGCCGGCCCGGTCCACCACGCCCCGATACGCAAACTCGTCTCCCAGACCCGCCTTGGCGAGCGTGCCGCGAACGTCGTCCATGTAAGCGTGGTAGGCGGGCGCGAGATATCCCGCCGCTTCGAGCCGCGCGCGGGACTGGGCGGTCTGCTTGCGGAATCGCACGTAGGCGTCGGCGAGCAGACGTAATCCTTTCTCCGGCGCGATGCGCGCAAAGTAGCCGATGCGAAACTCGCCGTCCTCCTTGGTCGAGGTTTGGCGGCGGTCGTAGCCCGCCATGTTGATCCCCAGCGGCACGACTGCGATCTTCTCGCGGGGAATGGCGAGGAATTTCGCCATGAATCCGGCGCAGTATTCGCTCACCGCGATAAAGCGGTCCACCTGCGGCGCCTGCTGCCGGATCATCTCGATCGCGCGTCCGCGATAGGGTTCTGTCAGCCCATTGATGAAGAGCTCTTCCCCTTGCAGCGTGCAGCAGACGGGCCGGCCGAGCGCCCTCTTGAGCGGCGCGGCCAGCGCGATGACGAGCGAGTTCGGGAGATTCACGACGTCGGGCGGCGGCTCCGTGCGCAGCCAGTCAAGCATCTTGGCGAACTCTTTGCGCAGCGCGCCCTGCTCGCCGCGGAGCATCGAGAGCGTCAGGTCGCCGAGCAGTTGGGGGTCGTTGGAGACCGCTTTGCCGGCGAAGGCGTCAATGACGCGCGGCGAATCCCAGAGGCGGTCGAGGAAGCGCGGGGTCATGCGGAACAGCGCGGCGTGCTGCTGCAAGTAGACGCTGATGCCGCCGAATAGCACGCGCTGGCGGCTCACGTTCGGCTCATCAGTGCGCGTCGGCGTGTAGACGGGCACAAGGGTGACGTCGTGGCCCTGCGCCAGCAGCTCCGCCGCCAGCGCGTTGTCGCGCGCGCAACTGCCGCAATACATCCCGGCGGCCCCGGCGGTGATGGAAAGGATTTTCATGAACCATTTTCATGGATCATTGGGATCAGGCCGACGTCAGGGCGACAGCGGCGCGCTCTGAAACGCCCGCGCGCGGAACAGGAAATCCACGATGTTGCCTTCGTGCGGCTGCAGCCAGTTGAGCTGGGTGGTGGGGACCGGACCGAGGTTCAGCCGATCAATGTGCACCGCGCCGAGCAAGCGTCTGCGGAATTCCTCGCGGCAGGTGATGGCGCTGCACACCAGCGTGGGGCCGGACGATTCGATCATCTTGTCCTCGGGGCACTCGACCACCGTCACGAAGGGGAACATGTATTCCTTCTTGGCAATCCCGGCCTCCCGGGATGCGCAATGCACCACCGTGGGCAGCAGATAATCCGCCCGGCCTTGCTTCACCAATCGTCCGCCCGCGCGATGCCGCGCCGTAACGTCGGTGACGCCCGGCTCTTTGAGGTCGGCGTCAATGGCTTGCGAAATTGCCTCGGCGGCTCCCGGCACGGTAAATGCGGCGAGCGCGGCTTCCGGATCGTCAGGAGGCAAGGGGCGGAGAGCAGCGAGACGGTCCGCGAGCGCCTCGGCGATCTCGCGCGTATGGCGGCTGGCCCAGATCCCCGAGCAATTGATGCAACTCCGCCCGCTGTTCGAGGCGACGCTTTCGACGAGCACGTCAAAGTGCCGCTCCCAATGATCCACCTGGTCGTCGCCGAACATAATCTTGGAAAAGCCGGGCCCGTGCGCGCGCACGCGGGGATTGCCGCGGTAGCGGTCCACCGTGGGCGTGCCGCCGAAGATGAGGCTGCGCCCGCTGCTTTCGAGCACCGCCGCGCCGACGTCGCCCTCGCCCGGATAGATCGAGATCGCCTCGCGCGGAATGCCTGCCTCGAAGAACGCCCCGGCGATGCGGTAAGGCGTCCACGGCTCCTGCGGCCCCGGCTTGAGCACCAGGCCCACTTGCATCGGAATCACCGGCAGCCACAGCGTGTGCACGCCCGGTGAGTTCGAGGGCAGCACCACTCCGAGCACCGGGCTCTGCGCCTGGAAGCTGATCGGGACGCCGCGCTCTTCGCCGTAGCCGCGGGAGAGAACGTCGAAGTCGAGGCCTCGTGTCAGGGCGGTCAGAATGTTCCGCATTTCGGAGAGCACGAAGGCGTTCTTCTTCATGTTCGCCCGGCACATGTTTTCCGGCAGACCCGTGCTGGCCGACTGCGCGCGGACAAACTCGTCGGGGGTCTGCGCGCCGTCGCCCATGGGCACCGCGCCGTTCATGTAGAGCTCACCGGCGCGTCCGAGTTTCCCGATCAGCTCGCCAATCGGGATCGCGGTCAGCGCGTCGCGGGCGCGCTGCGCCTGGCGCAGGTCGCGCTGGATGATGCCGCTGTTGGCGCGGCTGACCCGCGCGATCGGCTCGCCCGTCGAGAAGTGGACCACCTCGTCCACGTCGAGGCTTTTGTAAGGCTGTCCCCAGCGCAGGACCGGGATTTCGAGCATCTCAGTAAACCCCCACCGTGGTCGTCGCCGCAAAGGCCCTATAGGGACGGACGCCGCTCACGCCGTCCCACGGATAGCGCGCGTAGGGAGGCTCGCGCTCGCCTTCATCGCGTTCGAGGAACCCGGGCATCAGGAATTCTTTGGTGAGCGTAGTGATCTTGATGCGGCCGGACTCGCCATACTCGACTACCCGGTCCGGGTTGTCGAAGTCCACCACCTCGATCACCGCGCGCGGTTGCGGCGCGTAATAGGCGATCTTGTAATCGTTATGAGGGCCGCTGGGGGCGCTGGTGGCCAGGCCCATCAGCGTATTGCCGTAGGTGGGGGTCATGTAGGCGCCGTCGAGCAGCTCTTCTTGGGCGAAGCGGTTCCACTGCGGCGTGAACTCGGTGCCGCCGGAAAAAATCCCGCTGATGCCCATCTTGCGAATCGTGGTGCCCATGGCCTCGAGACGCAGCGCCAGGGCTTCGAGCAGCTTCGGCGTCGTGAACAGGCAGCGGATATCGTGGTTCGCCTGGAGCAGCGTGATCCCCTGGTCAATGACGTGGTCCCGGTACGCGACGAGATGCTCGGTCCAGCCCTTCTTGATCAGCTTGATGACCCAGCGCGGGTCGAGGTCCACGGTAAAGCAGATGCCGCCGCGGCATTGCGTCAGATGCTCCACGCCCAGCCGCAGGCGGCGCGGGCCCGAGGGTCCGAGCATCAGCCAGTTCGACCCGCGCGGGAAAAATTCGTCCGGGAGCGTTTCACTGAACTTCTCGTAGTCAATCCGAAAGTCGTCGCAGTTGATGCGCGTCTTGGGGATGCCGGTGGTCCCGCCGGTCTCGAAGACGTAGACCGGCTTGCCCGCGAGGCCGCGCGGCACCCAGCGCTCGACCGGCCCGCCGCGCAGCCACTCGTCCTCGAAGGCGCCGAGGAGCCGCAGGTCCGCGAAGCTGCGAATCTCGCGGCGCGGGTCCCACCCGAGCTTTTTGGCGTAATCCAGCCAGAAGGGGCAGCCCGTCGCGGGGTCGAAGTGCCAGGCGACCACCTCGCGCACCCAGGCGTCCAGCGCCTCGCGCGCGGCTTGCACCTGCCCCTGGATTTCGGTTGCAGAATTCGACGAAGCAGTCTGCATACTCGTTTAGTATAATGGATTCTCCTCTTTCGATGGCGGGGAATCCATCCCTCCAATTCCTGCGGAGAGTTGACGAAATCCAGTGATCTCGAAACACGGATTGGAGTCCCGATGGCTGTTGTAAAGCAAGCCGCCCCGCTGCGCCTGACTCCCGTGCAATGGCTGGTCTGCGCCATTGCGTCCATCGGATTCTCGTTCGACATCTACGAGCTGCTGATGCTGCCGCTGATCGTGCGGCCGGCGCTGCTGGAACTGCTCGGCATCGCGCCCGGCTCGCCGGAATTCCAGATGTGGGTGGGCCGGCTGTTCTATATCCCGGCCTTCGCGGGAGGCATCTTCGGGCTGCTGGGAGGATATCTCACGGACCTCTTCGGCCGGCGGCGCGTGCTGACGTTCAGCATTCTGCTCTACGCGTTTTCGGCGTTCGCGGCAGGCTTCTCCACCTCGATCGAGATGCTGCTGACGCTGCGGTGTCTGGTGTTTATCGGGGTCTGCGTGGAGTTCGTCGCCGCCGTGGCCTGGCTCGCGGAACTGTTTCCGGAGCCGGCGCGCCGCGAGCGCGTGCTCGGCTATACGCAGGCGTTCTCGTCAACCGGCGGCATCATGTTGGCCGCCGTGAACACCTTCTGCATCGCGTACTCGCAAAGCTTTCCCGCCATCAGCGGCTTTGGTCTCGGAGACGGCATCGCCGATCCCCACGCGCCGTGGCGCTATACGCTGATGTCCGGCCTCATCCCCGCGATCCCGCTGATCCTGATCCGGCCGTTCCTGCCGGAGTCCCCAATCTGGCGGGAAAAGAAGCTCGCCGGGACGCTGAAGCGCCCCAGCCTCGCCGCGCTGTTTGCGCCGGAGCTGCGGCGCACCACCATCGTCACCACGATCATGTTCGCGATGGCCTACGGCGCGGCGTTCGGCGCGCTGCAGCAGAATCCGCAGATCGTTCCCGGACTGCCGCAAGTCCGGGCGAGAGTGCAGGAAGCCACCACACCGCAGGAGGCGGGGGCCATCGTGCAAGTGGCCGGAGCGCAGATGACCCAGGCGCAGGAGCTCGGCGGTCTTTTGGGACGCGTTATCTTCGCCCTGATTGCCGTCTACTTCGTGAGCCAGCGCCGACTGGTCCGGGTGTTCCAGATTCCCGGCCTGATCGTCATACCCATCGTCTTCGCCTGGTTCGGCACGACGAGCCTGACCGGACTCTATTGGGGCACGTTCCTCGTGGGACTGCTCACCATTGGGCAGTTCAGCTTCTGGGGCAACTACCTGCCGCGCGTCTATCCCGTGCACCTGCGCGGGACGGGAGAAAGCTTCGCCGCGAACATCGGCGGCCGCTTGGTCGGGACGCTCTTCGCCACGGTCACCGCTACGCTGGCCATTACGCCCGACCGCGCCTTCGCTCCCACCAAGGTCGCCCTGGTCTCGGCAGCCGTCGGATTTTCGGTTTACCTGGTCGGCTTCATCGCGTCCTTCTGGCTGCCCGAACCGAAGCGCGAAGATTTGCCGGAATGACCTCGGCAAGGTAGCCACGGCATGCTCTTAATGCCGTGGGTTCGTTTCGGAAAGTGCCCACGGCACATCAAAGCGTGCCGTGGCTACCGCTAACTGCATTTTATCCACGCAAGTCCCGCTCAGCGGGACGGCAGATTCTAGCCCAGCGCGTAAGCGCTGGGTAGCGAACCAAGAACACCAGCAGAGCCCCGGCAGGGGCGGCAGACAAGAGAGCGGGGGTTCTCGCCAAGTTTTTGTCGCCCTTGCCAGGGCTTGTTCCCCTGATAGAATCCGTTTTCCACCGCTTACGCGGTGGGCTAGAGTCGGTCGCGCCTCCGGCGCTGGAATGATGGTGCGGAAAGCAGGTGGGGGAAATGACCTCAGGCATTGCAGCATCCATCGGCGGAGCGGCGGCGATTGCCGCCGTGAGCACGCTCGGGGACTTCCTCTGGGCGAACGTCATCCCGGAGCACCGCCCGCTCTACGGAATCGCCCACGGCGCAATTCTCTTCGCCTGCATCGGGCTTTATCTTGGTACGCCCACCTGAAAGAAGCGTTTCGGGG
>CAYWWM010000077.1:0-8581 GCA_964461735.1 uncultured Solibacteraceae bacterium
TGCGGGTCAACCGCGAGGAGATGCGCCACGGCTGGCAGATGAGCTACCTGCTGGTCACGCATTTCGGTGATTCCGGCAGGCAGCGCTCGGAGCGGCTGCTGGAGCGGCGCGCCGGGGAGCACACGCGGCTGCTCGGGTCCTTCAACGAGCCGGTCAACCACTGGCTGGACTTCTTCACCTACACCGACTTCATTGACCGCGACGGCAAGTACCAGCTCAACATGCTGAGCCGCAGCGCGTTTGCGCCGCTGGCGCAGAGCATGCGGCCGATGCTGCAGGAAGAAGCTTTTCACCTGCTCACGGGGAACACGGGTTTGATGCGGATCGTGAAGGCGGGAAAGATTCCGGTTCCGCTCATCCAGAAGTACTTCAACAAGTGGCTCTCGACAGCGCACGACCTGTTTGGCCAGGACCATTCTTCGACCGCCCATTGGGCCTACCTGTGGGGCCTGAAGGGGCGCTACGACGAGCAGCTCTTCGACGGCCCGCCGCAGATGGACGCGATCAACGCGGTTTCGCGCGGCCAGTACCATCGGGAAGTGCAGACCATCATTGACGGGCTCAACCGCAACCTTCCGCCGGACCAGCCGAAGCTCTTCATCCCCGACGAGAAGTTCAACCGCGGCATCGGCGACTACGCCGGGAAACCTTACAGCGTTAGCGGCGAGCCGATCGCGCCGGAGCAGTATGAAGCCTATCGCCAGCAGGCCTTGCCTTCTCACGAGGAGGACCAGTTCATCATCGGCTTGGAGAAGGACAAGGGCTGGATCGTAGACCCGCAACAAAGTAGGTGCTAGGTGCGAGGTGTTAGGTGTTAGGCGTCGGTACCGGAACGAAGTAGGTGTTAGGTGTTAGGTCTGAGGCGTCGGTACCTTGGGCTTGAATTCTTGCCGCCGGCAGGAAAGTTTTGAGTATATCGGTTTGAGCCAATGTTCACAGGCCTCCGGAGCTATTTTGCGGGCGGCCCAATTTTCCGGAATCTGGAATCCGGAATTCGGAATCTGTCATTTTGGTTCCGGCTCCGCCGGGTTGGGTGCGAGGTGTGAATGCCAAGCCGACATCGGTCATAATGGGAGCGGACGCAAGGAAAGGAAAGCCCATTGGCGGATGACAGACGCTACGTCTTTGTTTGCCTGACCTCGGATTGCCGCGTGCGCGGGGCCATCGAGGTCTTCGACCGCCTCCAGGAGCGCATGCAGGGTGAGGAGTTTGCCAATTGCGAGCTGCGCCAGTACATGTGCTTCGGAGGCTGTCACGAGGGCCCCAACGTCGTGATCTACCCCGACAAGGTTTGGTATAGCTGCGTCCGGGAAGACGACGCCGACCGCATCGTGGAGCAGCATCTCAAGAAAGGCCAACCCCTCCCCGCGCTCACCGGCAAGGTGGACAAGGAACTCGAAGAAATGATCTTCCAGTTGCTGGACTCGGGGATTTTCTGAGCCTGCTGACTTCCAAAAAGTCGGGGCGTTCGCCGCAGCCCCACAAAATCGGTTCTTGCGGTAGTTGCGGTTCTTTCGACTGCACGGTTTTGGGGCAGTACTCGGTTCCTTTCGGTTCCTTGCCGATTTCCAGTTGGATCTGGGACCCGGCTGGTTCGATGGGATTGCAGTCCGGGGAGTAGGGCGGCAGGTAGAGCAGCGTTGCTCCGACCGCTTCGATCCGCTCCCGCACGCCATCCACTTTATGGGCCGAGAGATGGTCGGCGATCACGATCCGGCCCGCTTCCAGATTTGTCTATCAGAATCTCCCCAGAAAGAACTGAATTGATTGATCTCCTCCAGCACGCGTCGTATAATTTCAATAGGAAAATGCTTATGACTACGGTGTTATGGGTGGTGTCCGTCCTGGCCTTTTTGGCAGGGCCGCTCTCCGCGCAGCAGACTCCGCCGGCCCGGGCAACCGGCGTGCAGCAGAGCGAAGGGCCTCCCATCCGCGTGGTGGTCGAAGAAGTCACCGTGCCGTTCATCGTCACGGACGGCCGCAACCGGATGATCACCGACCTCAAGCAGGAAGACTTCAAAGTGTTCGAGGAGAAGCAGCCGCAGGAGATCACGGCGTTTGTCCA
Organism: uncultured Solibacteraceae bacterium; assembly: GCA_964461735.1. Lineage (GTDB taxonomy): Bacteria > Acidobacteriota > Terriglobia > 2-12-FULL-54-10 > 2-12-FULL-54-10 > CAYWWM01. Next base: position 2,066 of record CAYWWM010000077.1, read on the forward strand.
GGAGACGGAAGTTCCGCTGCGCGTCGGGCTGCTGATTGACACCAGCAACAGCATCCGCGACCGGTTCGCGTTCGAGCAGCGGGCGGCCTCGGACTTCCTGCGCTCTCTGCTGCGGCCGGAGAAGGATCGCGCGTTTCTGGCGAGCTTTGACAGCTTGGCCGAGCTGGTGCAGGACTTCACCGGCGATCTCGACGAACTGGTGGCGGGGATCGAATCGCTGCGCCCCGGCGGCGGCACGGCGCTCTATGACGCCATCTTCTACGGCAGCCGCGACCGCCTGCTCGAAGGCGCGCCCGACCTCGGCAGCTACCGGCGCGCCATGGTGGTGCTGGGCGACGGCGAGGACAATTCCAGCCGCTACAGCCGGCTTCAGGCGCTCGAAGTGGCGCAGCGCGCCGAAGTCATCATCTACACCATCAGCACCAACATCCGCGGCGTGCGCATGCCCGGCGACCGCGTGTTGCAGCAGTTTGCCGAGGAAACCGGCGGACGCTATTTCCAGCCGGTCAACCCGACGGACCTCGACACGGCCTTTGACGCCATCAACAGGGAACTGCGCAGCCAGTACAGCATCTCCTTCCGGCCTACCAGCCCCCGCGACGGCAAGTACCACGAGATCGAGATCGCGACTCAGCGACGCGGCGTGCGCGTACGCGCCCGCAAGGGCTACTTCGCCACGCAGCCGCCCGGCTTCGTCCCCGAAGTGCCGGCCGGCTCCCCCGGCCCCGCCGGTTCGGAAGTCCGCTGAGCGGCGGAACCTTCCTGTCCTTTTTCCCAACCGGAGTCATTAGAACTGCTTTCCAAAATGCTTTTTGCGGCGCCAACCGTAAGGGCACGGCTTCCTGCCCTTACGACTTTTCTCCTCCATACAGTAACCGTGAAAATGCCCTACGTTCTCACTTGACCGCGACTCCTGCGATCTGCGTCGCCACGGGCCCGAGCGGGAGGCGGAAATTTTCGTAGCGGACGTCCGCGAAGCCGGCGTGCTCGATGGCGGAGCCGGTGTCGCGGTCCGGGTGGCAGCCGTCGCCGATGATCTTCCAGAGCGGGCCAATCGCCGTCTGCACCCGCCGCAATCGCGTGCCCGGCGGCGCGGCAACGTGCTCCACAAAGAGAAACCGCCCCCCGGGTTTGAGCACGCGCCGAATTTCCCGCAGCACGCCCTCGGGCTCGCTGACCGAGCAAAGGACTAACGTGCTGACTATGGCGTCCATGCTGTTGTCCTCGGCGGGAAGCCGCTCCGCTAGCCCGGGCCGCAGGTCCGCCTGCAATCCGGCTTTCGACGCCGCCTGCCTCAGGTACGGATACATGTAGGGATTCGGCTCCACGCCGAGCCAGCGAATGCCGGAGGGATAATACACCAGATTCGGTCCGGTCCCGGGACCGATTTCGAGCACGTTGCCGCCGATCCCCGTGAACAACGCTCGCTTCCGCTCCGCGACCATGCGCTCGTAGCGCTTGCCGAGATGCGCCAGCACCCAGGCGTGAATGCGGGCGCCGAATCCGGCGCGATAGTGCGCTTCCGCCATCTGACACCTAGCACCTGGCACCTAACACCTTCTCCTACATCCGCACCGGAATGCCCCGTTCCTTCAAATACCCCTTCAAGTCGGCGACGCGCACTTTGCCGTAATGGAAAATCGAAGCGGCGAGCGCGGCGTCGGCTTCGCCATCGGTGAGGACCTGGGCGAAGTGCTGGGCGTTGCCCGCGCCGCCGGAAGCGATCACGGGAATCTTGACGGCGCGCGAGATCAGGCGCGTCAGGGCGCAATCGAAGCCGTTTTCGGTGCCGTCGCAGTCCATCGAAGTGAGCAGGATTTCGCCCGCGCCGAAAGCCTCGCCCTCGACGGCCCACTCAACGGCGTTCAGGTTGGTGGGCGTGCGCCCGCCGTAAGTATAGACGCGCCAGACGTGCCCGTCGCGCCGCGCGTCAATCGCCAGCACCACGGCCTGCGATCCGAATTCCTCCGACAGCGCGGTGATCAGCTCCGGAGCTTCGACCGCGGCGGTGTTCACGGAAACCTTGTCGGCGCCCGAGGTGAGGATGGCGCGCGCGTCCGCCACCGAGCGGATGCCCCCGCCGACCGTGAGCGGGATGAAGACCTGGCGCGAAGCGCGCGCCACGGTCTCGACGATCAGGCCGCGCTTCTCGGCTGAAGCGGTGATGTCGAGGAAGACGACTTCGTCCACGCCCTCGCGGTTGTAGGCCGCGGCCAGCTCCGCCGGGTCGCCGGCGTCGCGCAGGTCGAGGAAGTGAATGCCCTTGACGACCCGGCCGTCCTTCACGTCCAGACAGGCGATGACACGCTTCGCTAACATGGTGAAACTCACGTGTCAGGTGTTAGGTGCTAGGTGTTAGTCCAGAACGGATCGTCGTTCGGCAAAACACCGATTTTGCCCTCTTGAGTCTTTTTCCAGCAACTGTTTAGTCCTGAAACCTGAAACCTGAACCCTAACACCCAACACCTAGCACCTAACACCTACTTCCCCCCCCGCACGAAGTTTGCAAGAATCCGCAGGCCGGCGTCGCCGGACTTCTCCGGATGAAACTGCGTGCCCCACAAATTCTTGCGCTCGACCGCCGCCACAAACGGCTGGCCGTACTCCGCGAGGGCCGCCCAGGGCTGCTCGGTTTCCTCGGCGGCCCCTTCGACCTCGTTCCGGGCGGGAACGTAGTATGAATGCGCAAAGTAGACGAACTGCCCGGAGGGAATCTCGTCGAAGAGCCGGCTGCCGGGGACGATATCGAGGCGGTTCCAGCCCATGTGCGGGACCTTCAATCCTGGCGCGCCTTCCGGAAAGCGCCGCACGACGCCGCGCAGCACGCCCAGGCCGGGCCACGACGGGGCTTCCTCGCTGCCTTCGTACAACGCGTGCATGCCGAGGCAGATGCCGAAATACGGCACGCCGCGGCGGATGGCGTTGCGCAGCACCGCGGTGATTTCGAGCAGATCGAGCGAGCGCATCATCTGTCCGAAGTGGCCGACGCCCGGAAGCAGGATCGCCTCGGCCAGGTCCACGTCGGCCGGCTGCGAGGTGATGACGAAGGGCGCCCGCAAGTGCTTGAGCGCGTTTTCGACCGAGCGCAGGTTGCCCGCGCCGTAGTCAATCACCGTAATCATAGCAAGCCTTTCGTGCTCGGCATTTCGTCCTTCAGGCGCGCGTCGCGCGAAACGGCCATCTTCAGGGCGCGCGCGAAGGACTTGAACAGCGCCTCGACGGCGTGGTGCGTCGAGCGCCCGTAGAGCACCTTCAGATGCACGTTGGCCTTGGCGTGCGTCGCGAAGCCTTGAAAGAAATCTTCCACCAATTCGGTTTGCAGGTCGCCGACCAGCCGCTGGCGGAAGCGCGCCTGGCAGACGAGATACGGACGGCCGGAGAGGTCCACGGAAGCGACGGCGAGCGTCTCATCGAGCGGCATCAGGAAATAGCCGGCGCGGTTGATGCCGCGCTTGTCGCCGAGCGCCTGCTGCACGCATTCGCCGAGCACGATCCCGACGTCCTCGACCGTGTGATGCTGGTCTACGTCGAGATCGCCCGCGGCGCGCAGTTCGAGATCAAAGCCGCCGTGCTTGGCAAAAAGCTCCAGCATGTGATCGAGGAAGCGGACTCCGGTGCGCACGTCGTAGCGCCCTTTGCCGTCGAGCGCCAGGCGGGCGCGAATCTGCGTCTCCGTGGTGTCGCGCGCGATGGAGGCCTCCCGCCGCTTGCGTCTTGTCATGGCAGCACCCGCTCCCGTTCGTGGTATCCGAGCCGCGACCGTAAGCGAGCGGCCCAAGGATTGGTCATGGCAGCACTTTCTCCAGTTCGTTGATGTCGGCGAGCACGGCCAGCGCGCCGTGCCTGCGGAACAAGGCTTCGAGCTCCACCCCCAGCGGATTCTGCGGCGCGATCACGCCGATGAAAGGGACCGCGGCGGCGCGCGCAGCCAGGCAGTCATCCATCACGTCGCCGACGTAAAACAGCTCCTCCGGTTTCAGGCGCTCCACGATTTTCAACAGCCCCTCCGGGTGCGGCTTCTCGAACTCCACGTCCTCCATGCCGACCAGCGCATCGAAGCGAATGCCGGGAGCGAACTTGGCAAGCGTATACTGCGCCTCCCAGCGCTCCCGCCCCGTGAACAGAGCGAAGCGAAAGCGCTGCGACAACCGCTCCAGCAACCCATCGCTCGGCAGCCAGCGCTCGCGCGCGATCAAGCCGTTGTTTCGTTCGCCGAGATAGATGCGCTGGAACGCGGCGATCACTTCTTCGCGCGCCGGAGAAGCGCCGCGCTCACGGATCAGTTCGAGCGAGAGGTCCCAGTCGTTGTTCGAGCCGCCGCGGTTCTTGGCCGCCTGAATCTCGGTGTGCGTGATCGTTGCGCCGGTGAACTGGCGCACCGTCTCCCGAATCGTCTCGCGATAGGATTCCGTGACGTCCACCAGCACGCCGTCCATGTCGAAGATGAGCAGGCTATTCGTCATCGCTCTTAGCCGGTCTAATCTTTCGCTGCCACTCCATAAACTTCTCGATTTCCCCGAAATGAGGTGCCAGGGGCACATTGAGCGGTGGCGGCTCCAAACAGACCATATCGTACGTAACAAGTATGAGCGAAATAATTAAACGATGGAGATCAGGGCGAGAGATGTTGCCATGGACTCCTTTGGAGCATAGGATGTCAATTTTGTCTAGCCTCGTGGCTATGTCGTCCAAATCCGCCAGCACACGCTCACGCTCTCTTTCATCCCTTTTCCCCTCCAGTTTCTCCTTGACGTAGGCCCACAATCGGTTTCGGTATTCTTGGGGACCAACTTTTGTCCCGTCGACTAATTCGCTTCGAGGCTGGTACAAAGTGTCGGCCAAGCCTTGGAGAAAACGGCGGCAGGAACCTGATGCATGGGAAAGAGCATCAACTGTGTCAGTAAGCTCAAATCGCTTCAGTGCAGCGTGCAGGTTATCCCTCAGATGGGGATTGATATCCCCAAGCCTCAAAAGTACGTCATCTGCCATGTGCGCCAGGTGCTCTGACAGCTCATCGCTGAGTTCGGCGACCCTCTTTGCATGTTCGGGGGAGTCGTAGACGTCAAAAACCGTATGGCGTGCTCCAAGGTCTTCCCAGCCCACTGACTTGAATGGCAGTCCCTTGAAAAAGTCAGCTAATCTCTTATCCTTTGAATCTTCGTCACTCATGTAATAGAAAACACGTACTTCGCCATTCAGGAAACGGCACCTTGGCGGTAGTTTTCCCGAATAGAGGTCCCAGTGGACTGGGCTGGCTTCGTAAACTTGAAGGGCACCAAGCCACGAATCCTCCTTTCCAAGTTCCAAACAAATGTAATCTCGCAGTTTAGGGGTCATTCCTTCCACGGCTAACACCCAAATATCCCTCGACACCAACGCGCTCCTGAACTGCGCGTCGTCCAATGCTCTCCAAATCGGCAAGTGATAGCCCAAAAGACCGGTGATCAAAACGTCCTTCTTCTCGTCGCTGTTGAGATAATCATGGACCAGTAATGCGCCCTCGAAAATCTTAAGGTGCACATCCTCAAAAGGAGAACTCAACAAGGACCGAAAGAAACTTTCTTTGATGCACAAGCTGTGGATACCCCGACATGATTCCGGGTAGGCCTCGAAGTGGAATGCGATTTTCACTCAGGACCTCCCGTCAGGGCATGGCTTCAGCCATGCCGAAAAAGCTGAAAGGACGAGGGCTTTAGCCCCTGAGGGACGTCGTTCCGACGGCTGATGGTGAAGCGCTCGCAGCATCCCGACATCCCTCAGCGGCTGAAGCCGCTCGGTTTTACTTCGCATTAACGGCACGACTGAAGTCGTGCCCTGACGTTTTGCGTGCGCGGCGCAGAACGTCAATCAGCCTTCGGGTTTGAGCGAGCGTTCCCACCGTGATGCGCACGCAGCCGGGCAATTCATAGCTGCGGTCGCGCACCAGAATTTCGTGCTCGCCGAGCAACTGCCGCATCGCCGCCGCCGCAGAACCGAAGTCTACCAGAACGAAATTGGCGTCGCTCGGAAAGTATCGCCAGCCGAGCGAATCGAGCTCCCGGCAGAGCAGCGCGCGGGCGCGCAAGACCTCGGCGGCGTAGTTGCGGAAGTAGCCCGGATCGCGGATCGCCGCCAGCCCCAGCGCCGCCGCCACGCCGTTCACGCTGTAGGGCGACTGCCCCTTGCGGATCGCCTGGATATTCTCGCTGCGAGAAAACAGGAAGCCGAGCCGCAGCGCCGCCAGGCCCACGGCTTTCGAGAACGTGCGCGAGATGAAGAGATTCGGGTGCTCGCCGATCCAGGGCAGGACCGTTTTCCCGGAGAACTCGAAGTAAGCCTCGTCCACCACCACGGCGGCGCGCGGCGCGGCGCGCAACAGGGCCTTGAGCTGCGCGGGCGAGGCCGGCGTGCCGGTCGGGTTGTTGGGATTGGCTATGAAAATCGCGCGCGTGCGCGAATTGACTTTCCGCAGCAGCTCCCTGCCGGGACTGTCTCTTATACACATCTGACGCTGCCGACGATCTTACGCGTGTAGAT
>CAYWWM010000078.1:0-8482 GCA_964461735.1 uncultured Solibacteraceae bacterium
CCTACGCGCTTTGCGGCTTCGGAGCCTGGGACTGGCGACTGGCCGATGTGGGGAGGCGCGCCCGACCGCAACATGGTTTCCAACATGAAGGGCCTGCCCGGCGAATGGGATGTGGCCACGAAGAAGAACGTAAAGTGGGTGGCCAAGCTCGGATCGCAGAGCTACGGCAACCCGGTCGTGGCCGGTGGCATGGTTTTTGTCGGCACCAACAACGAGCTGCTGCGCGACCCGAACCAAGGCGGCGACCGCGGCGTGCTGATGGCATTCCGCGAATCGGACGGCGAGTTTCTGTGGCAGCAGACCCATACCAAGGTCGAGGCGGGGCGCGCCAACGACTGGCCTTATCAGGGCGTCGCTTCCTCGCCGCTGGTTGAGGGCGAGCGGCTCTACTACGTCTCGAACCGCGGCGTGGTGTTTGCCCTCGACATTCGCGGCTTTCGCGACAACGAGAACGACGGCGCGGTGCAAGATGAACGATTGAAAGGGCAGTTCGACGCCGACGTGATCTGGTCCTTCGACATGATGGAGCAAGTCGGCTCTTATCCGCACAACCTCTCGAACTCGTCGCCCGTGGTGTGGGGCGAGCGGCTCTTCGTCAGCACCTCGAACGGCCAGGACGAGAGTCACGTCAACGTGCCTTCGCCGCGCGCCCCCGCGATCATCGCGCTCAACAAGAACACCGGCGAGTTGATGTGGGAGGACAATTCCGTCGAAGACCGCATCCTCCACGGCCAGTGGTCCACGCCCGCCGTCGGAGAAATCGGCGGCGTGGTGCAAGTCGTCTCTGCGCAGGGAGACGGCTGGGTGCGCGGCTACGCGCTCGACGGCATGAAGCTCTGGGAGTTCGACACCAATCCCAAAAACTCCGTCTGGCCGAGGACACGCAACGAAGTGATCTCGACCCCGGTCATTTTCGGGAACCGCGTCTATATCGCCAACGGGCAGGACCCGGAGCACGGCGAGGGCGTCGGCCACTTCTATGCCATTGACGCTACCCGGCGCGGCGACATCACCCAGAGCGGCCGCATCTGGCACTACGACAAGATTCGCCGCTCGATCTCAACCGCCGCCGTGGCCGACGGCCTGGTCTACATCGCTGATTTCAGCGGTTACCTGCACTGCCTCGACGCCAATACCGGCCAGCCGTACTGGACGCACGACATCTTGGCCGCGGTCTGGGGCTCGCCGTTCGTCGCCGACGGCAAGGTCTACCTCGGCGATGAGGATGGCGACGTAGTGGTCCTGCAACACGGCAAGGAATTGAAGGTCCTCGCGGAAATGAACATGGGCAGCGCCGTCTACTCGACCCCTGTTCCCGCGCACGGCACGCTGTTCCTGAATAACCGCAATGAGTTGTTTGCGCTGGCGGTGCAATGAGTACCGCGATGAGTTGTCAAAGGGAGGACTGGGAGGTCTATTGGTGTTGTTCGTGGGCGGGCGAAGATAGATAGGGGGAAGATGGATAGTATGATACCGATATGTCCGACCACCCGAATAAGCACATCCGGGAAGCGGTACAATCCGCGCTGAATACAGGCTGGACGCTCCGTATGTCTGGCGCTCGAGCCCACACGTGGGGGCTTCTCTTCTGTCCGCAACATGACCGGTGGGGTTGCAGAATAGCAGTGTACTCTACGCCGCGCAGTGCCGAGGATCACGCCAAGGACATTCGTAGAGCCGTTGAGCGCTGCCCGCATCGAGGGGTAAGCTCCGGGAGGAAGGCATGAATACGTACCATTTCAGTTTGGTCGTGTCCGATCGTGTCGAGCTAACGGAGAGTGTGGCGGATGCTTTGTACTCCGCCGGATGTGACGATGCCACGCCGGGCACGTGCGAAGACGTTCTTACCTTAGACTTTCATCGCAAGGCTGCTTCCCTTGAGGAGGCGATTCGAACGGCGATCGCGGACGTTCGCAGTGCGGGCCTGGAAGTAGCGCGAGTCGAGATCGAAGCGGCAGCGGTAGGACCGGCAGCATAACAAAGCGATGAGCCCGCCGCTGCTGCATGGCGGCAACCTGCAACGATGAAAATGGACTCGGCTTCGTTCATGGTAGGCTTTTCAGGCCGCGCGGAGAACCAGCTTTTAATCGCATGAAACGACTGCTCTCATTCTTGCTCCTCGCCGCACTGGCCGCCCCACTCGCCGCGCAGACGCCTTCGCGCCCCGCCGCCGGTAGTTGGCCGCAATTCCGCGCCAACCACACTCTGACCGGCGTCGCCCAATCCGCCCCTCCCGCCAACCTGAAGCTCCTCTGGACCTACGAGGCCGGGGACAGGATCGAGTCCTCGGCCGCCATCTCCGGTGGCGTAGTCTACGTCGGCGTGGGCAACGGGGATCTCATTGCCGTGGACCTCGACTCCGGGGCGTTGCGTTGGAAGTATGCGACCAAAAGCTTCCTCGGAGAGTCTTCGCCCGCGGTGGGATCCGGAACCGTGTACATCGGCGATCTCGACGGCGTCCTCCACGCCGTCAACACGCGCGACGGCAAGCCGCTGTGGACCTTCAAGACCAACGCGGAAATCAAGTCCTCGCCAGTTCTGACGGACGATTTGGTCCTGATCGGTTCCTATGACACGCATCTCTACGCGCTCGAAGCGCGCACCGGAAAGCTGCGCTGGAAGTTCCAAACCGAAGGCCCGGTGCACGCCACGCCCGCCGTGCAAGGCGGCCTTGCTTTCATCGCGGGTTGCGATGAGACCTTCCGCGCCATCCGCATCGCCGACGGCACGCAGGCCTACGCCATCGTCGCGGGAGCGTACACCGGGGCGTCTCCGGTGCTCGACGGCGAGCGGGCCTACTTCGGCACCTTCAACTTTGAAGTGCTTGCGCTCGACCTGAAGGGGCAGAAAGTCGCCTGGCGCTACAGCGATCCCGGCAGCCAGTTCCCGTTCTACTCGTCCGCCGCTTTGAGCGCCGGCAAGGTGGTCGTCGGAGGACGCGACAAGCTGGTGCACGCGCTGGACGCCTCCACCGGGCGGCCCGCATGGACTTTTGCGACGCGCGCGCGCGTGGATTCCTCGCCCGCCATCGCCGGAGGGCGCGTCTATATCGGCTCGACCGACAACCGCCTTTACGTCCTGGACCTCGCCTCCGGCAGCAAACTTTGGGAGTTCGACACCGGCGCGTCGCTCACTGCCTCGCCGTCGGTCGCCGCCGGCCGCGTCGTCATCGGCTCGCACGACGGCGTGCTCTACTGCTTCGGTTAGCTTTCGGATGCCTTGAAACCCTTGCCGCATCCGGCGTATGCTCATTTCGTAGAGGTCTGCTGCGTCGGCTCCGAGTCCTCACTAGGTGTAACGAAAAAATCGGCTCCCCTGCCGGGAGGAGGTTTGCATGTCCAGACGGTTTTTCTTCCGCGTCCGAAATAGCGCAATGATTCGGATCGTGCTGCTCGCTGCCGCTGCCGGGTGGCTGCTGGTTGCCGGACGAGGTCTGGCGCCCGAGTCCGACGGCTCCGCCCAAACCGCTCTGCGGCAGCCGACCGGCTCGCCCCAGTTGGTTTCCGTCGAGCCGCTTTCCGGCGCGGGCATGGACGGGGAGATGTGCCAATGGATTCCGGCGAGCGCCAGTTTTTCCTTCGTGTCAGCGTTTCAGGAGCAAGTGCGCAGAGAGCGCGCCGCGGCGGCTGCGTCCAACGACGCCGACCGCGAGCCGGTGCGGGTCATTCGCGACAGCTACCCGACCTTCAGCGCGGTGGCGATTGACCTCAAGAACAACGAGATGGTCCTGCAGGACGAAAATCTCTTCCAGATCATGGTCTACGACCGGCACGCCAACACGCCTCCCACGGCCACCATGACCGAGCCGAAGCGCATCATCGGCGGCCACGACACCAAGATTGAGTTCAACTGTGGCCTCTATGTGGACCCCGAGTCGGGCGACATCTACTCGGTGACCAATGACACGGTGGACACGCTGACGGTCTTTTCGCGCCAGGTGCGCGGCAATCAGCCTCCCACGCGCGAGCTGCGCACGCCGCACGGCACCTTCGGGATCGCCGTCCATGAGGAACGCCAGGAGATGTACCTGACGGTGCAGCACACCAACGCCGTCGTGGCCTACCGCAAGATGGCCCAGGGTGCCGAGGAGCCGCTGCGCTACATCAAAGGCCCGGCCACGCAGCTCGAAGACCCGCACGGCATTGCCGTGGACACGCGGAACGGATTGCTCTTCGTCACCAACCACGGCCACGCCCGCGATCCGCAGGGGGTCGGCTCGGCGGGCGCCGGCGGGCGCATCGCCTCCGCGCCTTGGCGCGAGGACACCGCTGCCGATTCCGAAGTCGGCGGGTGGTTCGAGCCGCCTTCGATTACCGTCTATCCCCTGGAGGCCACCGGGGACGTGAGCCCCCTACGGACCATTGAAGGGCCGCTCACGCGCCTCAACTGGCCGGCTCACGCCTATTTCGACTCCCAGAACCAGGAGCTCTTCGTCGCCAATGACGCCGATGATTCGATTGTCGTCTTCGCCGGAAACGCCAGCGGCAACGCCGCTCCCATTCGCGTGCTCAAAGGCCCCAAAACGGGCATCAAGAACCCTACCGGCCTCCTGATTGACCTGGTGAACAATGAGCTGATCGTCGCCAACATGGGCAACCACTCGGCTACGGTCTACCGGCGGGACGCCAATGGCGATGCGGCGCCGCTCCGCACCATCCGCGGAGGGCCGCTGGGAAAACTCGCCCTTGCCATCGGCAATCCGGGCGCGATTGCCTACGATTCCAAGCGCGAAGAAATCCTGGTCCCGAACTGAGTGGCGCACCCGCAGATTGCGACCTTCGCCAGGCTGGCGGGGGAAAACTCCAGGCCCGCGCGGTTGATCTACGGCCAGAAAACTCTCATGAGCCGGACCATGCACGACATCCGCTACGACGCCGTGCACGACGAATTCCTGGTCACTAATCCCTTCGCCCTCGCCGTGCTCGTGTTTCGCGGCGGGGCGAACGGGGAAGAGGCTCCCATCCGCGTCATCCAAGGCCCCAAAACAATGATCGGCGGTGCTGACCGCCTCGAAGTGGACCCCATCCACAACGAGATATTCATTCCCGAGGGAGACAAGATTCTGGTCTTTCCCCGGACTGCGGAGGGCGACGTCGCTCCGATCCGCATGCTCCAGGGACCGGACACGCTGCTCTCTTACGCCGAGTCGGTGGTGGTGGACCCGATCCACAACCTGATCTTGACCGGCACGCAGGATCGCCGCGGCAATCTGGGCGGCGGAGCGTTGATGTCGTACAACCGCACCGACAACGGAAACGTCAAGCCGAAGACCGTCGTGCGCGGGCCGCGCGCCGGCATCGTGCGCATCAACCAGATGGACATTCATCCCGAGAAGAGCTGGGTGATCGCCACCATGCCCGGGCGCCAGGACGAGCGCGAGCCGCAGGGCGTTTTCGTCGGCATCTGGAACATCACGGACAACGGCGACGTGGCCCCGCGCTGGAAGATCAGCGGCCCCAAGAGCGGCCTGCTCAAGCCGCGCGGCGTGGTCCTCGATCCCGCGCACAAGGAAGTGATCGTCAGCGACATGCGCCTGAACTCGGTGCTGACGTTTTACTTCCCGGAGATTTTCTAGCGTCTATCGGAACTATTTGTCTGTCATCCCGAGCGACGGCGTTCAGGGCGGCGCGAGGGACCTGCACTTCCACCGTTCGTCATGGGATTCGCGATGGTTTTCCTGCCGGCCGTTCCTGTTAACCATGTCGCCTGAGCACTCCCACCCTCCGAAAAAGCCCGATCTGGTCATCCGCAACGGCTGGGTGGTCACGCCGGAGGAGACCTTCCGCGGCGGCGTGGCCATCGCCGACGAGAAATTTGTCTCCATTGGAACCGACGACACGCTGCCCGACGGCCAGGAGGTGATGGACGCCAAGGGCAGGCACATCCTGCCGGGCGTTATTGACGGCCACGTCCATTTCCGCGAGCCAGGGCTGACCTACAAGGAAGATTTCGGGACCGGTTCGACGGCGGCCGTGTGCGGAGGCGTGACCGCCGTCATTGACATGCCGAACGTCATCCCCCCCACAGCGGATGCGGAAAAGGTCCGCGAAAAGCAGCGCCTGGCGGAAGCGAAATCGCTCGTGGATTTCGGCCTGCTCGGGGTCGTCTTGCAGACCAACACGGACCAGATTCTTCCCATGGCCGAAGCCGGCGTGATCGGGTTCAAGATTTTCTTCGGCGACACCGTCGGCAGCCTGCCGTGCCCCGATGACGGCATGTGCATCGAAGCGTTTTCGTACATCGCGCAGTCGAAGCTCCCCGTGGGGGTCCACGCCGAGAGCCGCGCGATCATGAATTACTACACCAGCCGTCTGAAGGCCGAAGGAAAGAACAGCCCTGTCTATTGGGAAGCCTCGCGGCCTGCGGTTTGCGAAGCGGAGTCGGTCGCGCACGCCATATTTTTTGCCGAAACGTTTGGCGCCAAGCTGCACGTCCTCCACATGAGCTCCAAGCAAGGCGCCTGGCTCGTGCGCGACGCCAAGGCGCGCGGTCTGCGCGTCACGGCAGAAACGAGTCCTCATTACCTACTGCGTGACTCCAAGGAGATGGCCGAGTTCGGCCCCTTGCTCAAGATGAATCCCCCGGTGCGCTCCTCCGATCATGCCGAGGCGCTCTGGGACGGCCTCCTGCGCGGCTACGTGGATGCCATCGCCACGGACCATTCGCCGCACACCATGGAAGAGAAGGGAACGGACGAAACGGGAAAGCTGCTCAAGCCCGCCATTTGGGATTGCATTTCCGGTTTCTGCGGCGTCGAGACGGCAGTGCCGCTGATGCTCACCGAGGTCAATCGCGGGCGCATGACGCTCAATCAGTACGTCAAGGTGGCGAGCGAAAACCCTGCCCGCGTGTGGCAGGTCTTCCCAAAGAAGGGCGCCATTCGCCTCGGCTCCGACGCCGATCTGGTGATCGTGGACATGGACAAAGAGGGGGTCATTGACGGCGCCCGCCTCCACAGCCGCACCAAGCCCACTCCTTGGCACGGTTGGAAAGTGAAGGGGATTCCCGTCATGACCATCGTGCGCGGCCACGTCCAGATGCGCGACGGCGAGCCGGTCGGCAAGCCCATCGGCAAAATGCTGCGGCCGATTCCGGAGTAAGGTTAAGAGTCGAACTGCCCGGTACGCTGCACCGTGCGGCTGTGAGGGAAGCGTTCCCTATTCCAATTCTCTGCTCCCCTTTCCCTGCTGCTCTACTGCTTTAGGGTCTGGCGGAGGAAGGAGAGGGCCTGCTTCAGAGGCTCCGGCTCGAAGAACTCCGGGCCGCCGTGCTCGGCGCCGTGGACCACAAAGAACGTGACGGGCAGGCCGGCGCGCTGGTAGGCGCCTTCGAGTTCGTGGGACTGGTTGATGGGCACCTGAGGGTCCTGGTCACCGTGGAACATGAGCAGCGGCGGATCGCCGGGGCCGACATGCTCGACGGGGCTGGCAAGGCGGGCCAGCTCAGAGACGGCTTCGGGACGGCCGCCGATCAATCTTTCCAGGGCCGGAACCCGCACACTCAGGCCGTGGGGCGTGGACTGAGCCAGGATGGTCATGAAATTGGTCGGGCCGTAGTAATCGAGAATGGCTTGCACGGCCGAAGATTGGCCGGGGTGGTCGCCGATCTTCCCTTCGAGCGCGGCTACGCCGTTCGACACGCCGACCAGCGCCGCGAGATGGCCTCCCGAAGACGACCCCGAAATAGCGATGCGGTCGGTGCGATAGCCGTACTTCGCGGCGCTGGCGCGCAGAAAGCGGATCGCCGCCTTGATGTCGTGGATCTGCGCGGGAAAGCGGGCTTCGACAGATTGCCGGAACTCAACGCTCGCCGTGGCGAAGCCGGCTTCGACGAATTCGGAAGGAGGGGAGTCCTTCGAGCCGCGCATCCATGCCCCGCCATGAATCCAGACCACCAGCGGCGGAGCCGCCACGCCTTCTGGCAAGTAGAGATCGAGCAGCAGCGCCTTGCCGTCCACGGCGGCGTATTGGAGGTCTTTGTGGACGTTCTGGGCGTTGGCGATGGGGGCGAGGAGGCACATTGCCAGGAGAGCGGCGACGAGGAGTTTGTCATTAAGGAACGGTTGAATGGCGGGTTTCATTAGGCGCCTCCTTCTAATCTGTCGAGATAGAGAAATAACCCGGCGGCCTGGAGGACATCCAGGCCGCCGAATCGGTTAAAGGTGTACCGAACGCGTTTAGTACTCGACCGCCAGGACCGACTTGATCTTGGTCACGTCGGGATAGAGCACGCTGGCCGCGGCCCGCGACGACGAGCGCGGAGCGAACCAGATCGCCCCTTCCTTGGTGATGCGGATCTTGGGCATATCGGTCAACTGCGGGGTCGGGAAGTAGGTGAACTTCTCGCTGCGCGGATTGAACATGATCATGGTTCCGCCCTGCCCGCCGTCCGAGACCCAGATGTTGCCGCTGGGATCGCCCACGGCGTCATACGGCGAGGAGTTCGGCATGGGGAGCTTCCATTCGGAGACCTTGCCGGTCTT
>CAYWWM010000079.1:0-8474 GCA_964461735.1 uncultured Solibacteraceae bacterium
ATCTGGGCGTTGTCGTGCGCGATCAGCTCCACCACGGCGGCGTGCAACTGGTTCTCATCGCGCATCGGCGCCGTGCAGCCTTCGAGGTAACTCACGTAGCTGCCCTCGTCGGCGATGATCAGCGTGCGCTCGAATTGCCCGGTGGACTTGGCGTTGATGCGGAAGTAGGTGGACAACTCCATCGGACAGCGCACGCCCTTCGGAATGTAGCAGAACGAGCCGTCGCTGAAGACCGCCGAGTTCAGTCCCGCGTAGAAATTATCCGTGTACGGCACCACCGAGCCGAGGTACTTCCGCACCAGTTCCGGGTGGCTCTCGACGGCTTCGGAGAACGAACAGAAGATGATCCCCAGCTTGGCGAGCTTGTCCTTGAACGTCGTGGCCACCGAGATGCTGTCAAACACCGCATCCACGGCCACGCCAGCCAGCAGCTCGCGCTCGCGTAGCGGAATGCCGAGCTTCTCGTAGGTCTCGAGCAGCTTCGGGTCCACCTCTGATAGGTCCTTCGGCCGGTCCTTCATCTTGGGCGCGGAATAGTAGACGATGCTCTGGAAATCCACCGGGGGGTATTCCACCGTGGCCCACTTCGGATCTTTCATATTCAGCCACTGCCGGTACGCGCTCAGACGCCATTCGGTCAGCCACTGCGGCTCGCGCTTCTTGGCGGAAATCAGGCGGATCACGTCCTGGTTCAATCCGGGCGGCACCGATTCCTGCTCGATGTCCGTTACAAATCCATATTTATACTCTTGATTTGCAAGGACTTCTATGTTCTCTGCGGATGTGCTCATACCTCTCCTCCAAGACCCATTCTACGGAATCCGTACCGCAGAGTCAAGATTAAAGTAAGGGTAAGTCAAGATTAAAATATAAGATTGTAAAGATTGGAGGAAGGCAGTTGCTGTCAGCTTTGCTTATCGCTTGCTTGCAAGGCGGGGGCTGCCGAGACGTGCTTTTCGATCACATCGGTCAACTCGGGGGAGAGGTCCATGAACTGGATCCCCATGAAAGCCTCCGGAACCACGTGCGCCACACGCGCGCGGCACTCGATTGCGCTCCCGGAAGCAGGCATCGAAAAGCGGACGGTGATTTCTTCGTCCTGGGAGAAGGGATCTCCGGTACGAATCAGCAAACCGCTGATGCTGATATTCTCCGCCTGGCAGGTGAGGGTGGTTTGCCCCGAACGGCACTCCACGGGGACTCGCAAGGCAACCCGCTTATGCTTCCGCTTTTCCTGTCCCGCCCAATCTCCCATGAAGCCTCGAAGCCAGTGACGAGTGATGAGTGAACAGTGACGAGAAGAAATACAGAAGTCAGGAGTCCCGAAGAAAGAAGTCAGAAGTCAGAAGCCAGAATGAAAACCAACCATCCAGGTGATATCCCGAGGAGCGGAGCGACCAGGGACCTGCTCTTGTTCAGACTTCCAACTTCTGATTCCTGATTCCGGCTCGTCACTCGTCACTGTTCTTTCTTCTCCCGGGAGATGGCGCGGTAATACTCCTCCACCATGGCCCGGTAGCGTTCCGGGACGCGCTCCTGGCTGGCGACGCGGGCCGCTTCGGGCTGGTCCATCTGCAACTGGCGGCGGAGGCGCAGTTCGAGCTCTTTCCACTGCTCCACCAACTCCCCGCGCAGCGTTTCGAGCTCGCGCGGTCCGGGAATCTGCCGCGGATCGAGGCCGCGCATCGCCTGGACGAGTTGCTGGGCCATGCGCGCAAACTCTTCCTCTTCGGCGAGCAGGCCGCGCAGGTCGCCGGCTTCCTGCGCCAGCTGGTTATACTGCTCGGCGAGCGCCCGGCGCTCTTCCTCCGTCAGCGGAGTCATGTCAATCGGACCGAGCCATCCGGGGTTGCGCGCGTCGCCGTAGAGGCCGCCCCAGCCGCCCGCCGCGCGGTTCCCATAAGCCCCGCCGGGGCCGCCGGGCCTCCCGCCTTGACTTCCGGGCTGGCCGCCGCCGGCCATCTGCGAGCCGGCCTGTCCCTGGCCCTGCTGTCCTTGCTGGCCCTGCTGGCCTTGTTGCTGCCCTTGCTGGCCCTGTTGACCCTGCCGCGCCTGCTGACCTTGCTGGCCCTGATTGCCCTGCTCGGAGCCAGGCTGTTGTCCACTGCGGCTCATGTTTTCCAGGCCCTGCCGGACGCGTTCGGCGGCGCTCAGCGCCTCGCGCAGCTTATCGCCCGTACCCTGTTGGCCGAGCGCACGCTCCGCGTTCCGGACTCGCTCTGCCAAGCGGTCGAAATCCGCACGAAGGTCGTCTTCGACGGGCGCCGCGGTCGGCCACAGTCCCTGCTGTTCGAGCCAGGCGCCCTGGCGAATCTTATCTCCCAGCCGCTCTTCCTGAATGGAGCTCGAAGCTTCGCGGAGTTGCTGCGCCGTGCGGCGCTGGTTGTCGGCCATGCGGCCCGCCGTCTGGCTGAGCTGCTGCTCCAGGTTGCGGATGCCTTCGAGCAGTTCGCGCTTCTTGTCGAACACCTCGCCGAGCGCCTGCTGCGCCCGAGGATCGTTGCGGGGCCGCTCGCCGCCCTGCGCCATGCTGCGCACGTCTTCGGAAATCTGACGTTGCTGCCGGGCCAGCTCTTCGGCACCTTGCTTGAGACGTTCCATGGCCTGCTGGTCCATCTGGTTTTGCTGCCCGGAGAGCATCTGCCCGGCCTCGCGCAGGCGATCGGAAGCGCGCGCTCGTTCAGAGCCGCTCTGTCCCTGGCTTGGCTGCCCCGGTTGGCCTGGTTGGCCCTGCTGGCTGTTGGCCTGTTGCATGTCCCGCGCGGCCTGCCCCACCATGCGGCTGGCCTGTCCGAGCTGCTGGGAATTCATCTGCCGCGAGAGGCGCTCCAGTTGCCGCGCCAGCTCCTCGGCTTCGCGCCGCAGTTGCTCCTGCTCCCACCGGGAGGCGGAGCGCATCGAATCCCGCTGCTCGCGGTCCTGCCGCGCCAGGTTCTCCTGGCGGCGCGCCAGCTCTTCGAGCTTGCGCTGCGCTTCGGTCAGCTCCTGGTTATTCTGGCTGCTGCTCATCTGCTGCAGCGTCTCGTACTGATTCTTGTTGGTGTCGAGCTCGAGCGCAAACAAGTCGGCCAGGTCGCGCCCCGAACTGCCGCCGCCGCCCCCGCCTCCACCGCCCTGGTTGAAGGCAACCTGAATGTCCCGGAACAGCGCTTCGGCACGCAGCAGATACTGCAAGGCGGTCTGCTCGGGCGAGAGAGCCTGCTGGAATTCCTGCTTTTCGAGCTCGCTCGCGGCGGGCCCCATCGCCTCCACGGCCTTGCGCAGGTTCTCGACCAGGCCCGCGAACTCCTCATTCACGCCGCCCAATTCGCGCCGGCTGACGCGGCTGGCCAGCGTCTCGGCCTGCTCGCGCAGGCTGCGCTGCACCTCCGAGAGCACCTCTCCCGCGTCCTTCAACTGCTCCGGACTCTGCTGTCCCTTCTTGCGGACGACGTTCCAGGTGGCGGCGATGATTTCCTTCTCCTTTTCGGAGAGGAAGGTGTTTTCGGCTCCCATTCCGCCGCCGCCGCCCCCGCCGCCGCCCGCTTGCCCTTGCGTGTAATTCCTCTCAAACGGCCGCACTTGCAGGAAGTACATTTCCGTCTGCGTGCTCACACCGATACCGTCCTTGGCGACTCCGTAGTAGCTCACCAGGTCGCCCGGCACCATCTTGTACTCTTCGAGCGCCACGGTATGGTTTCCGGCGGCGTCCTGCGTGCGGTTGGCGGAGGCCAGCGGCACGGCCTTCTCCGGGCTGCCGTTGACGGAGTAGCGCATCTCGAGATCGGCGATGCGCACGTCATCCTGGGCGGTGAAACCGATGACGACTTCCTCGACCGGCGTGGGATCGAGATCGCGTCCCGGCCGCGCCAGGCGAATCGTAGGCGGCTGATCGGTCAGCGCCTGGATCAGGAATTCCTCGCTGGCGCGCGCCTCGCGCCGCAGATGATCTTCGAGCCGGATGTGATAGAGCGCGTCCTTGGCCATCGTAAAGCTGGCCTGGAACTGGCGTTCGCCCACGCGATCGAGCCGCAGCTCGCTGCCGTCGTCGAGCACCATGCGGCCCCCCGGCGAATCCACGTCGGTGTGCGCGGTCAGCGTGACCTTGGTCCCCTTGAGCGCGATGACGTCGCCGCCGTTCTCGTCCACCGAAGCATCCATGCCGGTGTAGGCCGGGTACTCGTAGCGCACTTCCAGGCGCTCGACTTTCGGGATGTCAATGACGGAAATCTGGTACTGCGGCGAGCGCACGCCGTCGGCCTCCACGTAGTAGCGCAGCGGCTGGCGGATGCCCATCAGCAGGAAGTGATAGCCTCCGCCCTCTTGCTGCGGCAGCATCGGAACCGCTTCCCAATCGGCTTTCCCCTCATGCAGCGCAAACAGCCGGATCGAGCGCGGAATATAACCCACCGGCTCCGCCGTGATCTCCTGGTCGGTATTGCGGCCCACGGTCAGGTCCCCCGGCCCGACGGTGAGTTGATAGAGGGGTGTGTTCTTGGCCTGCGCCCAGCCGATCCACAGCGCGTTGACGCCGTAGCGGAAGATGCCGGGCCCCAAAAATCCCAGCAGCAGAATCACCGCCACCGACCCCGCAGCCCAGAGCAGCGGCCGCACGATGCGCTTCCGCTCGACCAGCTCCGCGGCGGGATAGGGAGTGGAGCGAACCACGGCGTCTTCGGCAACCAATTCGCCGAAGAGTCGCGCCGTCTCTCGATCCGTCGCCGTTTCCGAGAGCTCCATCTTCTCCGAGAGATCTACGGCGGTGGAGAGGCGCTCCCGCAGTTCCGGGTGCTGTTCCTCGACGTACCGGGCGACGCGTTTGTCTTCCAGGCGGCGCAGCAAGGGCCGGGCGAGAAAGATGACCACCGCCGCGCCGAGCGCCAGCCACAGCGCCAGCGTCGAGACCAAGACCGCGGTATCGGAGAATCGCCAGGCGTTCGCCCCGAGCACTGCCACGACGGTCGCCGCCAGGGCGACCACGCCGCAGAGCCCCAGGCCGCGCGCCGTCACTTCCAGGCGCAGCCGGCGCCGAATCTGTCGCACGTATTCGCGGACTTGTTCTCTAAACGACATGGGCATCTCCTCCGCCGTTTATTGATCCTGTCTATTGATCCATCTATTGGTCCATCTATTGATCCAAAGACGGCGCCGTCAGCGGCGCGATCTCGGAACTTGCGATTCGTTTCGGTCCCAAATACTGATTCGCCAGGTAGACTTCCACCGCCGCAATCACGAGCGCCAGCAGCAGCAAGTACCACCACACCGCCTGCCGCCGGGCCTGTTCCGCGCCGCTCAGCGCCGCTTCCGCTTCGGCTTCCTGGGAAGGGGCCTGGGCGGCGGAAATCCACAACGCCTGATCCTCCGCCGACAACGGCGTCAGGTCCGACTCGCGCGGGTCGGGATTGGCAGCCAGGCGGTGCGTGCGGTTGGCCTGCCGCACTTCATAGATGCCGGGCCGCCGCAACACCAAAAAATCCTGCTGCGCCTCTCCCGCCAGCGGAACTTCGCGGTTTCCGTCCGGCCCCAGGATCGTCCAGACGCGATTGGAAGCGCCTTCCGTCTGGCCGCGCGCCAGCTCGCGCAACGACACCGTACTCGGAATCGCATAGGCGGGCGCTTCGCCTCCCAACTGTGCCGTGTGCCGGATGATCTGATGCGCCAGGGGAACGAACACGGGGTGCAGCGGAAAGTCGCTCCACACGTTGTCGAACGACGTGCCGAGCAGCAGCACGCGCCCCTGCCCTACGGTTTTTTCCACCAGCGCCGGATCGCCGTTCGAATAGCGCAGCACCACCGCTCCGTCCGCCTCCATGCGCAGGTAGGCGTAGATTTCGACCGCGCGCAACGAATCCGTGCCCGCTTCCCGCAAATCGCGGAACACGGGGTGATCGCGGTCGAACTCGCCCAACAGCACCAAGCGCTCCCCTTCGCGCGTCATCATGCGCTTCTCGAGCGTCTTGCCCGGCCACAGTCCCTGGAGCTGCATTTCGAGCGCCGGCGAGGTGTTGCTGCCCGCCGTGATCAGCAGCCCGCCGCCCTGCTCGACGTATTCCCGCAGCTCCGAGACCACCGCCCCCGGCAGTTGGCGCACGTTCGAGAGGATCACCATGGCGTACTCTCGCAACGGCACGCTGCGGGCGTCTGCCGGAGACCTCGCCTCGATCAGAAACGGCGAGTCGGCCTCCGCGGACAGAGCGCTCCGCAGATAGTATAGCTCAGCTTCGGGGCCGGATTCTCTAAGAAAAAGCAGCCGGTTGGCCTCGCGGCGCTCGAGTGTGAAATAAAAGGTATCGTCCGCCGCCAGCCCGTCGGCGGGGCTGATGGCGATCCGCGCCGGATTCTGCCCCACCGGAACGTCGAATCCCTCGAACACCGCGGTCGCCACGCCCGACTCCGGGATACCCACGGTTTGCCGTCCGATCTGCCTTCCGAGCAGCGAGAAGGTCACTTCCTTGGTGGCCTGCGGGGTGCCGCTGCCGCGCAACTGCGCCACGAGCCGATCCGGATAGCGGGCCCGGTAAATCTCCCGGCGGCTGCGGACGCCCTCTACGGCCCAATTCGGGGCCGGGCCTTCGGCGACGTTCACGATGCGAAAGTCCGCCATAGTCGGCAGCGCCACCTGCGCCGCCGTGCCCAGGCCCGCCTTCTGCAAGTCCGAGATCAGCACCACGGAGAGCGGACGCCCGGCGTCTTCGGCGATCCGTTCCGCGGCGCGGAACGCCTGCAAATAGGAGGTCGGCGACGCCGTCGGAGCGGCCTGCTGGAGCGCGGCGCGCAGCGCGGCCTTGTCCGCGGTCGCCAGGTTCAGAATTTGGAAGTCGGAAGAAAACGTGACGATCTGCGCCTCGTCGCCGTCGCGGAACCCGGCGATGGCTTCGTCGGCGGCCCGCAGCGCCCGCTCCCAGCGGTCCCCGTACTGCATGCTCATCGAAACGTCGAGCAGAACCACGCCGAACCGCTCGCTCGTGATCCCCGCCAGCGGCCCCGTCAGCCACGGGAAATACGGCCGCGCGAACGCCAGCGCCAGCAGCAGGATAATCAGCAGACGCATCGAGAGCAGCAGAAAATATTTCAGCCGCTTGCGCGAGACCGACTTGATCGGAATGCGCCGCAGAAACATCAGCGAGCTGAACGGCAGCCGCACGGCCTGCTCGCGGCGGATCAGGTGCACCCAGATGGGAATCCCCACGGCGGCGATTCCGGCCAGAAACCACGGTGAGAGAAGACCCATACGATCCCTCTTGCTTTCCCTTCGCTCAACCCCTTGCTCTACCTTCTACTCTACCGTTTACTCTTCTGGCGCGCCAGCAGATAGGCGAACAGCGCGTGGTCGAGCGGGCGGCTGGTGTCGAGCATGGTGTAGTCAATGCGCGACGTGCGGCACTCGTGCTGCAGCGCCCGGATGTGCTCTTGCAGCAGCTGGCGGTACTGCTGCGCCACGTACTCGGGAACCACTTCCATGCGCTCGGCCGTCTCCACGTCTTCGAGGATCAGCGGCTGGTCCACGCGGAATTCGAGCTCCGCCGGATCCAGCAGATGAAACACGATCAGGTCGTTGCCGCCGTACTGCAAACTCCGCACCGCCTTCATGACCGTCGCCGGAACTTCGTAGAAGTCCGAGATCAGGATGATGATGCCGCGGCGGTTGAGGAACTGCACCACGTTGGTGAACGATTCGGTGAAATTCGTGGCCTTGCCCGGCCGCGCCCGGTCGAGGATGTGCAGGATGCGCGAGAGCTGCCCGCGCCGCCCGCGCGCCGGGACTTTATCCGTGATGTCGGTGTCGAACAGCAGCAGCCCCACGGAGTCGCGCTGGTGGATGGCGAAGTAGGCGAGCGACGCCGCCAGGAAGCAGCCGTACTCGAACTTGCTCAGCGCGTCGCGCGGCCCCAGCGGCGAGCGGTAGCCCATCGAGGCGCTGGCGTCGAGCACGATGTGCACCTCGGCGTTGGTCTCGCCGTGATATTTTTTCAGGTAGTGCCGGTCGGAGCGCGCGTAGACGTTCCAATCAATCGAGCGCGGGTCGTCGCCGGGCGCGTAGGGGCGGTACTCCGCGAAGTCAATGCTCACGCCGAAAAACGGCGAGCGGTGCAGCCCGATCAGAAACCCTTCGACCACGGTCCGGGCCAGCAGCGAAAGGTTCGTCAGCCGCGCCAGCACGCGCGGGTCCAGGAACCGCTGCAGGTCGGTCGCTACGGTGGCATGGACATCCGTGGACATAGGATAAACAGTTGTTCGCGGATAGAAGTGATTAGTGGTTAGTGATTAGCATACCTCCTCGAATCACTCCCGCACTATTCACTTCTAATCACTCTTCACTATCCACTAATCACTATTCACTGCCTTTCCAAGAATCTCGCTCCCTTGTGCCCGTTCTCTCGCTCCAGGCCCTGGATGAAGCGGTCCATGCGCTGGAAGAGCTGAGTCATTGCCGCCCGCAGCTCCACGATTCCGTCCTGATGACCCCGGACCACTTCCCGCAGCTCTGCCATCCC
>CAYWWM010000080.1:0-5688 GCA_964461735.1 uncultured Solibacteraceae bacterium
GCCCGGTCCTTCCATGAAGCCTTGCGGCGGGACCCCGAGCTGGCGATGGCCGAGCTCGGCCTGGCAAAGGCCTACTTCAACGCCGAGGCCATGGCCCCTGCCTTCGAGCACATGAAGAAAGCGGCGCTGCTCGCCGCGCAGGGCAGGATCACGCCGAAGGAAGCCAAGTGGATCGAGATCGGACAGAAGCAGTGGGAGGCAATTTTCGCAGCCCCACCGGAGACCCGAGCGAAACTGGAAGCTTATCGGAGGGCGATTGACGAGCTGATCGCGATGGACCCCAACGACGCGCACGCCTGGGTCCTGCGCGGCAACGCCGAAGAGGCCCGCGCCACCGGCCGTGGACAGGGAGGCCGCGTCGGCTCGATCGCCTATTACGAGGCCGCGCTCTACCACGACCCCACCCATTGGGGCGCCAACCATTACCTGATCCATTCCTACGAAGGACTCGGCCAGTACGAGAAGTCCGGAGAGAACGGCGCGAAATACGCCGCCGCCGTTTCCGGAGTCCCGCACGCTCAGCATATGTACGCGCACGTGCTGCCCCGGCTGGGCAGGTGGCAGGATGCGCTGTCGCAGCTACGCAAGGCGGACGACTTGCAGCGGGAATACTTCAACCGAGGCATCCCGCCGGTCGAAGAGTGGCACCACGGGCACAACATTCACCTGATGGGATCCGTGCAGTTGCGGCTGGGAAACGACGCGGAGGCGGAGCGGCTGCTGAAGGAAGCGTTTACTCTGGAAGTGCGGAGCCTGCGCGACGGGCGCTTCACCGATCCGTGGCTGGAGTACTTGCTGCTGCGCGGGCGATACGAAGAAGCGCTGCGGGCGGCGCGCGACGCCCAGCAGCGGCCGCTGGCCTTGGCTCGCTTCATCGGAACAGCGCGGGCCGCCGAAGCGCTCCTGGCCCTCGGGCGGACGGAGGAAGCGCGCAAGGAGTACGAGCAGTCGAAAACGCATCTGGCCACATTCCGAACCGACGTAGCCAATCACCCCATGTACGCCGCGCAGCCGCGCAACTGGGAGGAATCGCTGCTCAAGCCGCTGGAGGCCCAGTTCGCGCTGGTCGGACCAAACCCGCAGGAAGGCGAAGCGGCTTTGCTCAAACACGCCGATGGCTATTTGGAGGAAACCGGCTTCGACGGCTGGGTCACGGGACTCTTCCGCTTGGAGCAGTTGGCCGGGGTAGCACAGCGGGTCGGGAAACCGCAACTGGCCCGCGCTCTGCTCGACCGGATCCGGAAGATTGATCCGAACTACGTCCCTAAGCTGACGGTAGCGTCCGTCGGAGGGCCGGGGAACACCGCGCAGCCGTAGCGGCCCAAGCGCCGGTGAAAAAAGAACTATAGCGCCCAGTCCCGGCGCAGCAGGGCCGCGCCGGAAGTCAAAAGACAACCTCAGAGAGCGCGCACGATCTAGGCAGGAAAGCAGGAACTTGCCGCGCGGATGTCCGAGGGTTTCCAAATTCCTCGGACAAGGCTCTGCGCGACAAGCTCCTGCTCTGCTCGAATCGCGGCCACAGCGAGAAGAAGGCCGTTCTACTGGGGCGAAAAGCAATAGAACAAGCCGGCGCCGCCGGTGGCTACCAGGTCGGGCTGGCTGCAGCTCCGGGAAGGATGCGCCGAGTTCCAGGACGTGGTGTTGCCGCCGGAACGGTCATGGTGGCCGAGCATGGCGTTGCCGGTGCTGTTGCTGGTCCAGTTGTTGCAGGTCCGGTCCGTGCCGGCCGGGAAGGCCCTGCCGAGCGAATCGGAGCCGGTCAGCATGTCGTGCTGATTGCTGGGCTGGTCGCCACGGCCCCTGACCGGGTTGCCCTTCTCGTCAATCGCAGTTTCCTTGAAAAGGTAGTTGCGGTCGCGCTCGTTGTCCCCGTGCAGATCGGCGACATTGGCAGCGATGCGGACGCCCTTGGCGTTATGCCAGGGACCTGCTCCGATGCGATCACGAGCATTAACGGCGCCGGGACCTTGGGTGCTGAGGTAGGCGCGCCAGGTGCGATTGCCGGCTCCGGCGGCCTGAGCCAGCATTTGGCAATGAGCGTCGGCTCCCGCCAGTCCGCCCAGATTGGCCCCGTTGCCGATCGGGACGCTCGTAACAAAGAAAGTCATGGGAGGCGGGGGGCCCTGCTGCTGTTGCTGTTGCGCCAGCGTCAAAGACGAGCCCAGAACCAACACCGCCATCACACCCAAAACGACTTGCAGCTTACTCATATCGGTTCTCCTTCTCCTCGTTGCTTGAAATGAATGACCCACCAGGGTCGCTTGATTTTTCCCGGCAGTCAGAATATCACAAAACAGTCCGGAGCCGGTTTCAAAAAAAAGGCGGCACGAGTATCGCCGACACCGGCGGTCATCCGCGGCGGAGGGATCGCAAGAAGGAGCGGAGCGGCAGGCTCCCCCGGAGGCGTCGCAGCGGACTCCAGCCCCACCGGACCTTCGAAGCCAGGTCGAGCGGCGTGTCGCTCGGCCAGGACATGGTTCGTTTCAGAGCGTGCAGGTCCGTCTGGGAATCGTTTAACCCCTCTGCCACCGTAAAAGCGAGTTCGTAAGCATCTCTGACGCACTGGCGTACCGCCTCATTATGAAAGCCGTACGGGTAGGCAAAGGAGATGACCCGCGTCCCCAAAATGCCCGCCAATTCCGATTGGCTGCCGCTCACTTCGTCGTCCAGTTGGGCGCTGCTCAGGGTCGTCAAATCCGCGTGCGTCCGGCTGTGGGACCCGAACTCGATTCCCTGCGACGCCCAGTAGCGGATTTGGTCGCCGGACAGCAGCCGGAGCGTCCCGGAACCCTGCACTGGGTCCCACGCATTGGTTCCCCCGATCCGCCCGGTGACGATGAAAACGGCAGCCCCGAAGCCGCAGGCTCGCAGGGCCGGAAACGCGTAGTCGGCCAGGTCCGCGTAGCCGTCGTCAAACGTCAGCAAAATCGGGCGTTTGGGAAGCGGGGTTCCTTCCCGGCGCCACCGCAGCCAGTCCGACGGGCGGATGCCGACGTAGCCTCGCCCCGCAAGCCAGCGCAACTGTTCTTCGAATACCGACGGCGCAACGGTCAGGGAGGGGTATAGCCCCGCATGATTCGGCCCAATGTGATGGTAGAGCAATACCGGCAGCCGCACTTTCGCCATCCTGATTTCGAGCCTCCGCAAGGATCGTTCGCAGTTGTGTGACGATCTCGACCTCTTGTCAACGTGTGAATTATACCGCCCCGCTTCGAGGTCCTGCGTCGCAGAATTGTCGCGGAGGGCCGCGGAATGGTAGACTTACCGGAATGAGAGCGGCTCGTCGAATTCTTCGTTGGAGTCTCTGCCGGGTCTGGTTCCTCGTTTATCGAGTGCTGGGTTCCCGCTTGCGCCGCAGCGGATACAGTCAGGGGCCGCGGTCCCTGCTCATTCAGCTCACGTATAGCTGCAATCTGCGGTGTTGGTTCTGCAACCAGTGGGGCAGCACCGGGATCTACAAAGAACTGCCGTCCGCCGAACTGCGCAAAACGCTTCCGCTTTCCGCTTTGACGAAGCTGCTGGACGAGCTGCCGCTCACGTGCGGCGTAATCATGCTGTGGGGAGGAGAAACACTCCAGTATCCCGAGTTGATCCCTTTGATCCGGCACATTAAGAAAAGCGGGTTCGGCTGTTCGCTGATTACAAACGGAACGACCCTTGCGAAGAAGGCCCTGGATTTGATCGCGGCCGGAGTGGACGTGGTTCATGTGTCCATTGATGCGACGGAGGAAACTCATGACCGCTTCCGCGGGGCAAAGGGGACCTATACAGCGGCGATGGAAGGAATACGGCAGTTGCAGACGGTTCGCTCTGCCCGGAGACGCCGCAAACCGAAAATCGGCGTCGGGTGCACGGTGATTCCGGCGGCCGTAGACGAATTGGGAGATTTGGTCCGCGCAGTGCGTCTCGGTGGAGCTGATTACATTACGATAAACAAGGTTTCTTATACGACGGAGCGGCTCGGACAGGCGCATGATCGGGTCTTCCAAAACTTGTTCCAGATCCAGCCGAAGAGCTGGAAGGGATTTGTGCGTCCCGAAGGTATAGATGGAGCCCCGCGCGTGAAAGCCGCGCTGGAGCAGCTCCGGGCCGACCCTTCCAACAAGGATTTCGTGATGTTCGAGAACGAGCGCACCTGGCAGCCAGAGGATTGGTTCCAGTACTATACCGATCCCAGACACGTGGCTCCCCGGGAACGCTCCTGCGGGTTCCCATGGGACTCGGTCTGCATTTATCCGAATGGGGACGCCAGCCCATGCCCGGATTTCCCCGATTACGTCGTAGGCAACGTCCTCACACAGAGTTTTCCTGAGATTTGGAACGGCGCTTCCTACCGAAAGTTCCGCGATACGCTTTCCCGCGAGGGTCGGTTTCCGATCTGTTCTCTGTGTTGTCACCTGTATGACGAATAACGGTTGCTCGGAAACTGGCCCGGTGGCGGCCTCCGTCATCATTCCGACCTGGGACCGGCCCGATCTCCTCCGCAGGACGCTCGAGGCATTGACGTCGCAGAACGGCGCGCCGCCCTTTGAAGTCATTGTGGTGGAAAACGGGTCCGCGCACACGGTTTCGCTGGCCCCGAGCTTTCCGGCCGTTTGCTTTTTGCGGATACCCGCCCGGGGCGTATGCGCGGCGCGAAACGCGGGGACGCAAAAGGCGCGAGCCCCCCTTCTCATTTTTTTGGACGATGACGTGGTCCCCTCATCCACCTTCGTCGAGGCCCACGTGCATGCCCACTGCGGATCGCGACGGCGCGTGGCGATCGGGGCCACGCGCTTCGTGGTGGATCGAGAGGAAGCTTACCCCGGCACCCATTTTCGAGCGGCGGAATCGGATCGCTGGGCCAGGACGCTTCTGAGCAGCGGAAACGCGCCGTGCGACGCCCGCGATTTTCGCACGGGCAATTTCTCGATTCACCGGGACTTCCTGCTCGAAGCAAAAGGATTTGACGAGGCGTTCGATCCCTTCGGAGGCGAAGAGCTGGACCTCGCGCTGCGGCTGGAGATGGCCAAAGCGGAGTTTGCTTTCGCCCCGCAGGCTTCGGGGACCCACGTGGGCGCTGGAACAGAGCAATCCCTCTACGACAAAATCCAGCTCCTGGGAAGAACCGAGATTCTGGTGTTGCGCAAGCACGGCCACATGCGCCATCCCATGCTGAGAGGGTTCGTGCTGGGAAGGCATGCGAGCTGGCGGGGCCGCGCGTTCCGTTGGATGTTTCAGCACACGCCGCTGGCTTTGCGCGGAGCGCAAGCGGTTCTCGGGTGGTTGGCCGGGAAAACTATGCTGCGAAAAACTGCCGTTGCTTCGCTCGACTATCGCGTCAGGCGGGAATGGGCTCTTTGGACCGGAGTGCGGCAGGCGATTGATTGGCCGGAGCTGGAAAACCTGGTTCAGAACTGCCAAGCCGCGTGGCGCGAGCAAGCAGCGCAAGGCTCGGGAAACCGGCCGGGCCAATTATGACGAATCCAACCACCAATCCAGTGAGCCGGTCTTTAACGGATGTGCCGGAAAACTACTGGTCCTTTGACGAAGCCACCGCGATGGTCGCAACGCGGCAGCCGAAGGTGGCATTCATCCTGCGATGGAGCGGAACCGGGCGGGAGCAGCTGTCCCTACCGGACCTGCTCTCTCTCCGGTCGAATCGTTTTCACCTTGGAACAACTTTTCCCCCGATGCGCGACAGATTTC
>CAYWWM010000080.1:5788-8454 GCA_964461735.1 uncultured Solibacteraceae bacterium
CGGTCGAATCGTTTTCACCTTGGAACAACTTTTCCCCCGATGCGCGACAGATTTCGCCTTTCTCTGCGTGCCGCGGGCAGGCAGAATGACTTGGCGTCCTCCGCCGATTTTGGGATAGGAAAATGGACCAGAGCCATGAAACGAACTGTCTTTCTGCAGTCAGCGGCCGCGGGATCACCGGCTTGTTCCTGTTTTTTGTGGTCGCCGTCGGTATTGCAGTCGTTTTCCTTCTGCTCCGAAGAGGGAATTGGGAAGTTCTGCTGCTTGCCGTGGCTGCCGGGGCTGTCCTACAAGCTCCTGTATTCCGTTTGGGGGCATGACGTGTGGGGCTATCACATGAGCGCCAACCCATCGGCGATCAAGCAGGGGTTGGAAGCAGTCTGGACCAAAGCGCTCGATTATGTGACGGGCGAACCCTACCGGAGTCGGATTGCTGCGCAGCTTGCACAGCTCCGGTTCCACCTGGCTGTTTCGAAAGACCACATGACCACGCAGCAAGCCTTGGCCAAACTGGCCCAGGCGCGCTCCATCAGCCGGGGAACGATCTCCCCCCTGGCGTATGCAGCCGGTTGGCTCACCATCGTCCTGCCGGGGGGAACCCGGCTGGCCAGCGCGCGATGGTTGCAGCCATTCCGCTCCCGGCTCTCCCGATTCCTCGGCTATGATTCCAGACCCCAGTGAGCCGCGCCATGCCTTCGCCGCTTCCGATTTCCATCGTCATTCCAACCTACAATCGTCAGCATATCTTGTCACGCACGTTGCCGACCGTGTTTTCCCAGGACTTTCCGGCAGACCAATACGAAGTAATCGTGGTCGTGGACGGAGCCACGGACGGCACCGTCGAGATGCTGCGGGCTTTGCAGCCTGCGTGTTCGTTTCAGGTTCTGGAGCAACCCAATCGGGGCCAGGCAGCGGCCCGCAACACAGGCTGGAGGGCCGCGCGCGGGGAGCTGGTTCTGTTCCTCGATGACGATCTCTTCTGTGATCCCTTTCTGCTGCGGGAGCACCTGACCGCACATAAAGGAGCCGATCCCTTGGTTGTCCTGGGGCCAACTTACTTTGCTCCGGAAAGTCCTCGCACCACAGCGCGGGCCTATATGGAGGGACGCGACTCCCATTGGACTCGTCTGGTCACGGAGAGGGCCGCTGTAGAGAGACGAGAAAACCTCTATGTTGGAGGAAACAGCTCCGTGCCTCGCTCTGTCCTGCTGACTTGCGGGGGCTTCGACGAGCGGTTTGCGTGTACCAGAGAAGATGCCGATTTGGGGCTGAGGCTCTGCAAAATGGGCCTCCCGTTTCAGGTCCAGGCTGCCGCGGTCACGACCGAACTGTACGCGAAACCTGCCGACGCGCTGGTGAACCTGGCCGCTTCGCACGCCCGCAGTGAATTTCTGCTGTGCCAAAAGCACCCGGAGTACCGCCCCTATTCGGCGCTGGCAAGAATCGAACGAAAGCCGCTGCGGAATCGCGTGCTCCGCCAGGCCGCGGCGCGTCTGCCGGTGTCGCCCGAACCGCTGCTCCGCGTTCTGTTTCAGATAGCCGATCGGCTTCGTTCCGTGCCGGGGATCGAGCGTCTGGCCGTTCGGCTTCTCGGATACCGGATATCGGTAGCCTTCTGGCGCAGCGCGGCTCAGGAAGCCGGTTCGTGGCAAACCCTCCGCGAGCAGTTCGGAGCCCCGACGCCTGTGCCGAAACCCGCTGACATTCCAAGTAAGCTGGTATGATGGTTTCGACGCGCTTTCGACGATCCCGGAATGCTTCAGCCCGGCGCAAGGCCCGTTTTGTCCAATGGGCTAACGGACGGATTAGAGAACGTGCTGCAACTCGCAAAGTTTAATCGGTATCAGACCCTGTTGCGGGCATTCCTCAAAGCGTCGCTGAGCAATGTGGTAAGCGGCGACCGGCGATCTCGCATTCGAGATGGCGCGGATTGCTGGATCTTTCTGGCGGAATCGAAACTCCCCGTCGTCCACGTCTCCGAGTTGTGGCCCGCCCTTGGGCGGGAAGTGGGACACGCCTACGTGGGAACCGCTCACCCTTGGGAACTTTCCTACGGGGAGAGCGCGGTTCTCGATGCCTTAGTGAGGCATCTCCGTCCGCGCAAGATCTTCGAGTTCGGAACGTTTCTGGGCACAACCACGAAACTGCTTGCCGAGGCCGCTCCCGCGCATGCGGTCATCCACACCATTGACTTTCCCGAGCTCCCTTGGCCGGCTCCGTTGTTGCCCTGCGAGGGGCAAACGAATTGGATCGGGTCGAAGTTTCGAAATGATCCCGAATACGAAGGCGTGCCCTGGCGCGGTTGCGCGAGTCCTTCCCGAACGTCTCGTTACAGCGCGCGGCGCGTTCTGCCCGGCGGTTTTCATTCAGGTCGCCGCAGCGTGCTTGGATTCAGTGAGCCGGATTACAGAGACCGAGGCGAATCGCTTGGTGGAAGCCCTCGCAACGTTCGCTTCCGGAGGCGGGTAGGCGTTGGCGAGCACAGGAGTCTTGCGGGTGCCACACGACAGTGAACCGGAGCCAACCCGCCCGCCCCGTGTGTTGCTGATCTTCTACAACTCCGGCCTGGCTGGAGGCCCGCGGATTTCCCGAAGCCTGGCGTCGTCGCT
The DNA here is from genome assembly GCA_964461735.1 of uncultured Solibacteraceae bacterium. Lineage (GTDB taxonomy): Bacteria > Acidobacteriota > Terriglobia > 2-12-FULL-54-10 > 2-12-FULL-54-10 > CAYWWM01. Next base: position 8,398 of record CAYWWM010000080.1, read on the forward strand.
TCAGGGGCGTTGGACCGTGGAGGCAATCGTGCCGTCGGAAGACGCCACCACGGATTG
>CAYWWM010000081.1:0-8453 GCA_964461735.1 uncultured Solibacteraceae bacterium
CGCAGGCGTTGCAGGAAGGGGAAAAAGCCCGCTTCACCGCCGACGCCGAAATCGCCCAGTCTCAGCGCGACTTTCAAATTCGCCAGGCCCAGTATCTGGCCGAGGTCGAGACCGAGAAAGCCCGTGCCGAGCAGGCCGGTCCTCTGTCGGAGAACAAAGCCCGTCAAGCGGTGGTGGCCGAGGAAGTCAGAGTCCAGCGGACCCGCACCCAGGAAATGATCGCTGTCCAAGAACAAGAGATCCAACGCAAGCAGAAGGAACTGGATGCCACTGTGATCAAGCCGGCGGAAGCCGAGCGCCAGGCCGCCATCCTGCGCGCCGAAGCAGCCAAGCAGGCGCAAATTTTGGAGGCGGAAGGAAAAAGGGCTTCCCTGATTGCCCTCGCCGAGGCCGAACAGGAAAAGCTGCACAAGGAGGGCGCAGGCCGGGCTGCGGCCGTGGAAGCCGAAGGCCGAGCGGAAGCCGCCAGAATCGAAGCCATCGGATTGGCGCAAGCCAAGTCCATTGAAGCGCAGGGCTTGGCTGAAGCCGCCGCCATTCACCAGAAGGCTGAGGCTTGGAAGGAGTTCAACGAAGCGGCCAAGCTGCAGACCATCCTCGAGAAGCTGCCCGCCATCATCCAAGCATCCACGGGTATTTTCGGCGCGGTCGCCGCTCCGCTGGGGAATATTGACAAACTCGTGGTGATTGATCAGGGCAACGGCGGTGCGGGCGGTGATGGCGGAAACTCGGGCCTGGGGCGCTTGGCCCGCACGGGTCCCACGGTGGTTTTCAACCTGCTCCAGCAACTCGAAGCGCTGGGGCTGGACCTTCCTACCGTGATGAAGCAACTGGGTGTCCAGCCTCCCGGAAATGGAGGCGAAGCGTCTAGAACGCCTGGCCCCGCCTCCACAGAAAAGGAGCCGCCGGAGAAACGTTCGATGGGGCGATGACGGACCGCGTTCCGTCTCGGGGGCATGGAACGGAGCGGAGGATTAGAGCGTTTTTACTACGATTGGTATAGGAGGCGGAACCGTCAGGGCACGACTTCTGTAGTCGTGCCCTTCCGGTTCCACATCTCGGTCTACACCATTTGTGAAACCTTTGTAAGCGACTTGCCGGCTCAGAGGAAGGACAGGCGGCTCGGATCAAAACTCCGGGCCGACCGGCGGGACGTCAGGCAAGGGATATTCCCCGGAGAAGAACGGCCAAGCCTCGGTTTCCTTGTCGGCGAAGATCTGGTCCTCGCACCGCACGTATTCCTTGATGCTCTCGACGCGGCCCTCCTCTGAGATCGGGTTGAGTTCCAGCAGGACGGTGGTCTGGAACGGGGCGGTCCACGCCCCCGGGTCCTCGAAGTTCATGTCGAGCCGCAACTCTTCGCGGGAGGGGCGGCGGATGCGCTCGGTAATGTGGAGGTCGTCGCTGTGCGGCCAGCCGCCCTCGTCGAGCCATTTGAACTTGCCCATCTCGCCGCCGAGGATGCCCCGCACGTCGGTGACCAGCGCGTCGCCGTCCCAGCGCCCGATGGAGTGGCCCATCCAGGAGAGATCCAGGGCCTGAGGATGACCGCGGCCGTCGGTCCAGATTTCGCGCAGCTCGTTGTTGCGATAGAACAGCATGAAGATGCGGTCCCGGGTCTCGAAGATCTCGATCGGGCTGGCGCTGAGCAGCACGCGCGGAAATCCGTAGGGAGCGCAGCGCCGCAGGGCGGGGTCCTCGCCGATCAGATAGGCATTCCCGCCCGCCAGGTTCGTGAAGCGCACGCCGCGCACGCACCCCACGCGCTGGCAATGCTCCAAGGCTTCTGGCCGCAACTGGATCCGCGCCGCAAAGGTGCGGTGCGTGTTCGGCGCCCACGGAACGCTGGCGGCCTGCTTAGGACCCCAGATGCCGGAGAAGTCCCGGTTCGCGGGGGGCGCGGTCTGGGCTTGCGCCGCTGCGGCGCCCCAGGCCGCCAGCAGGATGTTCAAGATCAATCCGCTCTTTAGCATTTCAAAATCCCCTTCGTACGGATCAAGTTGGTTCGGTCCTGCCGAAGCTATCCAGCCTCATTGACCTCCCTGGCGACGCGCTCTCCGGACTCGAGAGCACCCTGCATCCACCCATTGAGCCAGGGCGAAGCGTGCTCTCCCGCGAAGTGGATTCTCCCCTCGGGGCGCGCGATGTGGGGTTCGAGGCTTCGCATGTCGCCCGGCCGCCGACTCGCCCAGGCGCCCCGGGCCCAGGGATCCTCATCCCAACACTTCGACGTGCCCCCCTCGAAGTGGCGCAGCAGCTCGGGGTGCACTTTCGCAACGGCCTCCAGAGTAGCGGTGATTCTTTGCGCTTCCCCGTAGTCGCCGATCTGGCGCGCAGCGGACATCTTCGTGTAGCCAACCAGGAGACTGCGTGGTCCAGGTTGCTTATGCCCGAGTTCCCAAACCTGCATATAGCCCAGTAGGTCAGTGTAACCGAACCCGTTCAGTCCTTCCTTGGCCCAGAAGCGTGTGCGCGTTTGCAGGAAGACCTTGCAGGACGACGCGTAGCTGAGGTCCCGGATTGCTCGGGTTTTCTCGTCTGAGAACGACGGGACGATCTCGATCTGGCGCAGGACGGAGAACGGCACGGCCACCACCACGCGATCGGCGGGGAGAGACTGGGGGCCCCCAGGTTCCTGAAAGACAACGCGGACTCCTCCGCTCTCGGATCGCTCAATCCGGACGACGGGCGAACCGTACCGGATCTTGTCCGCCAGTCGAAGCGCGAAAGCACGGGGCAGACCGTCGTTTCCCCCGCGAATCTTGTAGTACTTCACACCGGGGTTCCCAAGTGCCCGGCCTTGCAGCGAACTTAGCGCCGATACACGATCCACCGTATCGTCCCACCCACCGCCAGCCGCGCGCCGGAGGTGGATGGCGTCCTCGGAGAGCCCTTGCTCTCGGAGGAACTCCGACAAGCTCAGGCGATCATATTTCCAAAGCTCCTCCGGAGGCCAGTCCGGCGACGTCGGGTTACCGAGCTTAGCCAAGAGCCCGTCGTAAGCCTGCTCCCTCATTCCCTCCAGGCCGATGGCGCGCTCCTGCGGCGTGAGTGCGAGGGGCCAGTCAGGTTTTTCTCCGGACCGGACAACGAGCCTTTGGCCCCGGACGTGATAGACTGCGGCTCCGGGCGGCAGGAAAGGGTCGAGGTCGAGGCCGAAGCGCTTCACGTACTTCAGTGTGAAGTTGTGGTTGTCAGGGATCCGGGCGGCGCCTGCCTCGCCACAGAGGTCATCGGAGAAGTCGCGCAATGTCTGCACGCGCCCTCCGGCCCGTCGTTGCGCTTCGAGCACCAGCACGTCGTGACCCGCTTCAGCGAGTTGATGCGCGGCGCACAAGCCCGCAAGGCCCGCACCCACCACGATTACCCTTCGCGACGGCCCGCGACGCCGGACGACCTGCGCTTCCCCGGCTTGCGAAAGAAGGTCCCATAAGGGCAGTGCCGCCGCACTGAATGCGCCTGTCTTCAAGAAGGTTCGTCGCGTAAGGCTCAAGGCTGTCCCTCTCTAGAGTCCTCGTTTTGACTTACTACTTTTCGGAGGGAATCACTACGCGGTCGCCGACCTTGAGGGTTTCACCCAAGTGAGAGTTGGAACGGCGGAGGGCTTCGAAGGAGATATTGTAATTGGTCGCGATCCGCCACAGCGATTCGCCGCTGCGGACGCGATGGATCTGGGCGGCAGCGCGGGTGGCGGGCGTGCTAGGGGGTCTGGGGGCGGCGGCCTGGCGAGTCTGCGGGGCAGGAGAACTTTTCGGAGCCGCAGCGGCCGGCGCGCGCACCCCGTCGGAGCCGAACAGCGCCAGGGTCGCGCCGGCGCGGATGACCGTGCCGTCTAGCCGGTTCCAGGCAATGATCTGGTCCACCGTGACGCCGTGGCGGCGGGCTATCCCCGAGAGCGTATCGTTGGGGCGAACACGGTAGCGGATCTCTTCGCCGTCGGCGGACACGATGGTGGCGCCGGGCCGCACGACGGGAATGACCAGTTCCGCGGCTTCCGGGAGAGGCGCATCGGCGTCGAGATTATTGACTTCGGCGATCGCTTTCACCGAAGTCTGGTACTTGCGGGCGATGGCGGTGAGCGTTTCGCCGTAGTGCACGGCGTGCCAGCGCCACCAGACCCACTTCTCCGGGGGGATCATAGCGATGCGGCGCTGGAAGAGCTCGCGCGTGCCGAGCGGAATTCGCAGCGCGTACTGCGGGACGTTGGGAGTTGTCATCCGCAGCAGGCTGGGGTTCAAGTCGCGGATGGTTTCGGCGTCCGTGCCGACGATCTCGGCAACCAGGCGCAGGTCCACCGGGTGCGACACCGCCACCGTGTCATGCACCCAGGGGTCCTCGGGGTCGAGCTGGTCCAGGCCGTACTTCGCGGCATTTTTCCCGATGAATGTGAGCGCCAGAATGATCGGGACGTAATTGCGGGTCTCCCGGGGCAACGCGCGGCGGGCCGCCAACTGAAAGTAGTCGGCGTAGCCGGTGCGCTCGACGGCGCGCTCCACGCAGAGCGGACCGCAATTGTAGGCGGCCATGGCCAGATACCAGTCGCCGAACATCGCGTAGAGGTCCTTCAAATGCTGTGCGGCCGCGCGAGTCGCCTTCTCCGGATTCATGCGCTCGTCCGCCCACCAGTTGCGGTTGAGCCCGTATTCTTTGCCGCGCGACGGCATGAACTGCCAGATGCCCAGAGCGCCGGCGCGCGAGCGGGCGCGGGGCCGGAAGGCGGATTCAGCCTGCGCCAGGTAGAAGAGGTCGAGCGGAACCTTTTCCTCCTCGAGAACACGCAGGATCATGTCGCGGAAGCGGCTGGAGGAGCGGAAGCCGGCTTCGAAGGCAGCGCGGCCTCGGCCGGAGGTGAAGTATTCGATCAGCTTGGAGACCTGTCCGTTGATGACCAGGGGAATGTCGGTTACGGTCTGCGCGGCCTCCGCCTGGATGCGTTCGTTGGGCGGGAGGTCTTCGGGGACCGAGAGGCTTTGCAGCTCATCGAGCGGAGCCGGCTGATAGGCCGACTCGGCGAAACCGTCCCCCTGCTTCAGCGCTTCAATCTCGAAGGCGTGAATGCGATCCACAAGGGAGTCAAACGTCTTCTGGAGCCGCTTGTCCTCGCGCCAGGAGGGAGTGGCCAGCAGAATGGCGGAAATGGCCTCATTGAACGCCCCTTTCGCCATCTCCAGGTGGCCTTCGTTGTAATCCTTCTCACCCTTCGCAAACGCGGCCTCCACCTTGAGAATCAGGTCTTCCACAGGATCAAAGCGGGGTTCCGGGGTCATGCGAAGGAAGGAAGGAAGAGCAGAAGGGCGGCGAAGCGGCAGGGTCATGGTCTCCGTCACCGCGGGCGGGGTCGGTGGCGGCGGAGGAGGCGGCGGCGGAGCCACAGCCACCGGGAGCGGCGCTCGGGAGGAGCACCCAGCCGCCAAAATCAGAGCGACGCCAACCAGCAGGAGCGAAAAAGGATTCCGAAAGCGCATAAGTTATTACTAGCCGGAACGCTGGCTGCCAAAATCCCTAAAACCCGCCTGATCTTCTGATCCCCGGCCCAGAGCGGGCGGGGCAACGCAAGTCGCGCCAAGAGTAGCTGAAAAGCGGGAACCAGGTCAAGCGATATTTGCGGAATCGGGAAAATTTATAGAAGCCGCTATTTATCAATAGCTTGGCGGCATACAGGAAGGGGCATGGAGCATCCGCTAACCTAGCACCTGACACCTACTCTTCTTCTGCCACCTCGACTCCGGCGCGTTCGGCCTTGGCGGCCGCGACGACCTTTTCGCTGATCTGCTGGGGCACGACATCGTAATGGGAAAACTCCATGGAGAAGCTGCCCCGTCCCTGGGTGACGGAAGTCAGGTCGGAGGCATAGGTGAGCATTTCGGCCATCGGGACTTGCGCCTTGATCACTTGCGAGCTGCCGCGGGAGTCCATGCCCTGGATGCGGCCGCGCCGGGAGTTGAGATCGCCGATCAGGTCGCCGGCGTAGGTGTCCGGAGCGTAGACTTCGACATTCATGATGGGCTCGAGCAGGACCGGCTTGGCCGCCTCCATGGCTTTCTTGAAAGCGAGCGATCCGGCGATCTTGAACGCCATTTCGGAGGAATCCACGTCGTGGTAGGAGCCGTCGTAAAGGATCACGCGAAAATCCACGACCGGGAAGCCTGCCAGGTAGCCGCGTGCTGCCGACTCAATAATCCCTTTCTCGACCGCGGGGATGAAGTTCTTGGGAATGGAGCCGCCGAAGATATCGTTGACGAACTCGAACTTGCCGCCGCGCGGAAGAGGCTCCATCTTGATCCAGCAGTCGCCGAACTGCCCGTGGCCGCCGGTCTGCTTCTTGTGGCGGCCCTGGACGTCGGCGGTACCGCGGATGGTCTCGCGATAGGGGACCTTGGGAGCCTTGAGCGTGACGTCCACGTTGTAGCGCTTCTTGAGCCGCGACACCACCACCTCCACCTGCTGCTGGCCAGAGCCGCCGAGCAGGAATTCCTTGGTCTGCTCGTCGCGGTAGAAGCGCAGGGAGGGGTCTTCTTCCAAAATCCTGTGGAGGGCCGTGCCAAGCTTGTCTTCGTCGCCACGCGAGCTGGGCGCGATGGCGAAACTGATGGCCGGCTCGGGCAGCCTGACCGCGGGATAGAGGATCGGGGCCGACTTGTCGCCCAAGGTATCGCCGGTGAGCGTGTCCTTGAGCTTGGCGACCGTGCCGATGTCGCCGGCGTGAATCTCCGCCACCGCGGAGGCCGCCTTGCCCTGCATCACCGCGATGTGCGCCAGCCGCTCGGCGCCGCCCTTGTTGAAGTTGGTCAAGTTGGCGTCGTTCGCCAGCACGCCGGACAGAACCTTGAAGTAGGTCACGCGTCCGGAAAAGACGTCCGCCATGGTCTTGAACACAAACAGAGACACCGGCCCGGAGTCGGAAATTTGCCGCTCGACCGCTTCCCCCGTAGGGGTTGTTCCCGCCGCTTTTCCTCGGGCCAGCGGATCGGGCAGGAAATCCGCTGCAAAGTTGAGCAGCAGATCTATCCCCACCAGGGCCGTCGCCGAGGCGCACAGCACGGGAAAGACCTTCCGCGCCAGAATCGCCTCGCGCAGCCCCGCGAACAAGTGCTCCTCGGTGAGGGTTCCCTTGTCGAAGAATTCCTCCATGAGCGAGTCCTTGGTTTCGGCGATCATCTCGACAAGCTTTTCGCGGGCTTCCGTGGCGGCGGCAGAGACAGGGGCGGGAATCTCCGTCGGCTGACCCTTGCCCGTGCCGCCGGTCGGGTAGGTGAACGCCTTCATGGTGAGCAGGTCCACGACCCCGTGGAACCCCTTTTCCTCTCCCAGCGGCAACTGCACCGGGATCGCCGTGCGCCCGAACACTTCCTGGATGGATTGCAGGCTGCGTTCGAAGCTGGCCCGTTCGCGGTCGAGCTTGTTCACCACCACGGCGCGCGGGAGCTGATACCGATTGGCGTACTCCCAGACTTTTTCCGTGACCACCTCGACGCCCGCCACGCCGTCCACCAGCACCAGCGCCGCGTCGGCGGCGATCAGGCACAGCAGCGTGTCATTGATGAAAATGTTGTAGCCGGGCGTGTCGAGCAGGTTGAGTTTGGTCTTGTTCCATTCGGCATAGGCCAAGCCGGTGGAAATGGAGACTTTGCGCGCGATTTCCTCGTCGTCGAAATCGGTCGTGGTGGTGCCGTCATCCACGCTGCCGAAGCGATTCGTCATGCCCGCGGCGTAGAGCAGCGCGGAGACCAGCGACGTTTTGCCGGAATCGCCGTGGCCGGCAATCCCGACGTTGCGAATATCCTTGCTCTGGTAGACCTTCAACCGAGTTCTCCTTCCCGTCGAAAAACACAATCGCTCGGCGTGGCTGCCGTCAAAGGGCAGTCAAAGGGAACGATGGTAGCACACCGCCGCGCGGGGATTCAACGAAACGGGAGAACAAAGGGAAAGTTGCGCGTGGCGCGGTTTCGCGGCGAAATTGCGGGTATCAACGGAAGGCGGACGGAGGTCGGAATCCAAGTTCCAAAGGTCCCGCCTGCCGATTTTAGAGGGAGGGTTTCACAGCCTCGATGGTCGCGGAGACTACGTAGTCCTCAACACGGTGGCTCGGCACCCACTCGCGGATGAACTCGCGGCTCGAATCCTTGGGCTGAATGCGGATGTCGCGAAAGCCCGCTTCGCGCAGGAACGTTTCGATTTCGTCCATGGGCGCGGCGCCTCCAACGCATCCGGCGATCAAAGCCAAGTCCCTGCGGGCTGATTCGGGGAGCGCGGCGGTGGCGACGATGTCGGCCACCGCGAGCCGCCCGCCCGGCTTCAGGACGCGGAACGCGTCCCGGAAAACCATCGCTTTGTCGGGCGAAAGATTGATGACGCAGTTCGAGATGATGACATCCATGCTGCGGTCGGCCACGGGCAAGTGCTCGATCTCGCCGAGGCGAAACTCGACGTTGGTGAAGCCGCCCTTTTGTGCG
>CAYWWM010000082.1:0-8433 GCA_964461735.1 uncultured Solibacteraceae bacterium
TCTTGGCCGGAATCCCGTTGCGCTCCGGGCTGTCGCCGTAGCGCCCGAAGGAAATCCCCGGCTTGCCCTCCTCGTGCGCCGCGAGCACAATGGCGCGGCTGATGTTCTTCGCCAGCGTCTTCTGAAAAATTCCGCGATACACGATCTCCACCGCAAACAGCCGTCCCATTGGGTTTCTCTCCCCTCGAAAAAATCTCGTCTCTGGCCGGATTTCCGTCCTTGGACTCCCGCGAACCTCTTAGTATACACCAAACGGGCGGCTTGCAACCGCCCCCCGCTTGATTTTTTGCCCGAGACTCTCTACCGCTGGCCACGTAGCGAGGACAGAAGGACGACCGAACGGAGTGGAAAGCCCTTGGGCGCGGCCTCCAATACCTTGTCGTCAGCCGTGCACCATTGGCAATCCAGCTTTTGGGCAAGGTGAAGGTAGGTCATGTCGTAATAGGATTTGGAGTAAACGACGGACATTTCCAGCACGTGGAGGCTCTCTGATTCAGATGGTCCTGCAACGCGGATTGGCAGACTGAACAACTCCTTGACGCTGCGCGCCGCGTGCGGGCGTTCGAGCCGTCGCTGCCGTGTGAAAGGATCGCTTGTGCCACACGCCCTCGCCAGCAATGCCCCTACCTCATAGTAGAAGATCTGAGGAGCGTGCAACTCAATTTCGTCGGCCAAGAGCCCCAAAAGAATGGTGTCTGCTAACTCCGCGCCGATTTCGACCCTCAGAAACCACTTGGCGGCCACGCTGGCGTCAATGACCAAACATCTAGGCATTGCGGAGGTTTCTCAGCGCGAGAACAACATCAAAATCAACCGCTCCGATTTCCTCACGCAATCTTCGAATTCGAGCGTAGAGTTGACGCCGTTCGGGGGAGAGCTTGCGAAGCATCTGCGTCCGATCCAAAGGTGCCACACCGGGAGACACTGCAACGTCCCGCTTCCTTTTCGGTGTCCTGGGAAGGCTTACCACGCTCCCTTTTACTCTCTTCAAGCTGCCTCCTCCTTGGCCCCATGTCGGATGTCTTCACTGTATCACATTCTGTGCAATCCCCAATAACAACAAGGGTGTCATCCCGAGCGCAGCGAGGGACCTGCACTTTTTAGGGCCTCAAAGAGAACCACCGCTCCCTTCCGGTCGCGGCTCGGACTAATTCTGCGGCGCGCTCGCGCCAGCCCGGCGGCTCAGCAAATACGCCCGGATGAACGGGTCGAGGTCGCCGTCCAGGACGCGCTCGGTGTCGCCCACCTCGACGCGCGTGCGCACGTCCTTGATCAGGCGGTAGGGATGGAGCGTGTAGGAGCGGATCTGGCTGCCGAACTCGATGTCCATCTTGGCGTCTTCCATGCGCTGCGATTCGGCGCGCTTCTTTTCGAGCTCCGCTTCGTAGAGCCGCGAGCGCAGAATCTTCATGGCGACGGAGCGGTTCTTGTGCTGCGAGCGCTCGTTCTGGCAGGAGACCACGATGCCGCTGGGGACGTGCGTGATGCGCACGGCCGAGTCGGTGGTGTTGACGTGCTGGCCGCCGGCGCCGGTCGAGCGGTAAGTGTCCACGCGCAGGTCTTCGTCGCGGATTTGGACGTCAATTTTCTCGTCAATCTCCGGCAGCACGAAGACGCTGGCGAAGGAGGTGTGCCGCTTGTGGTTGGCGTCGAACGGCGAGAGGCGGACGAGGCGGTGGACGCCGATCTCGGAGGCCAGCAGTCCGAAGGCGTACTCCCCCGCGACCGTGACCGTGACCGATTTGAAGCCCGTTTCTTCGCCCTCGGTTGCGTCCACCACTTCCGCTTTGAAGCCCTGGCGCTCGGCCCAGCGCAGGTACATGCGCAGCAGCATCTCGGCCCAATCGCAGGCTTCGGTGCCGCCCGCGCCGGCGTGGATCGCCAGGATGGCGTTGGCGCGATCGTTCTCGCCGCCGAGCAGCGTGCGCGTCTCGATCCGCGACACTTCGTCCTGCAGCTTGGCCAGATGGCTGGTCAGGTCCGCGCCGACGTCTTCGCCCTCGTTGCCGAGCTCGAGCAGCACTTCGATGTCGGACTGCCCGCGGGCGAGCGCCTCATCGGTCTCGATGACCTCTTGCAGCCGTTTGCGCGCTTGGAGGACTTTCTGGGAGGAGGCGGGATCGTTCCAGAAGGCGGGGTCGGCGATCTGCTGCTCTAGCGCAGCGAGCTCCCGACGCTTGCGAGGGGCGTCAAAGAAAACTCCGCAGCTCGTTGATTTTCTCTTTCAACTGTCCGAACTCCCGTTCCTTTTCTTCAATCATCAGATTCTCTCCTTCCGCCGCGACGCTGCGATTATTGAGCTTTGCATAATATAGTGTGATCCTCAATAGCTTCTGCTCCGGGGGCGCCTACTCCTCCCGAAACCTGACTTCTTCCACCCGTTCCTTCAGGGAAGACGTCGGGAGCCTGGAATCCAGGTTCAGCTCGAAGTGTCCAGGCGTCCCCTGCACCTGAACGGTTCCCGCCAGAGAGAGCTTCATCAGATATACGTATCTCTTGTTGCTGAGAAACGCGTCCAGCGTCCGCAACCTGCCCGCAAAACGAATTTGCGCGCCCTGCGCCAGGACGATCGTCATGGCATCGCTTTGATAGCGTTCGTCGGTTCGATTTCGGTTGAGCGTCACGCCGTCCTTTTCGTAAGGGCCCGGTCCGTCCTGCCAGTGAATCCAAATGGCTCCCAAGACGCTTCCGGGAAGAACAAACGGCACTTGCGCGGCGGCGCTGGGACCCGGCAGCGGTCCGAGCAGATACAAGTCCTTGGCGGTCTTGATTTGCGGGTAGCACGGAAAGTCCCCGGCGAGGGAACCCCGGCACGTGGCCACGAAAAGCTCGTCCAGCGGCGCATCGCTTTCCAGATACTCATACACAAAATGCCAATCCGTGACGGTCAGCTTCGAGTCGTCTCCGTAAATGATCGTGACCGTAGGCTGCGAATCCTGCGCATCCTGCCCAGCGGCAAAGCGCGGGACAATCCACAGCATCAGCCCCCCAGCCGCCAGGGCGGCGTACGCTGTGGTGACTGCTCTTGCCGCCAACTGATTTCGGATGCGCATCGCTCACCTCCCGTCTACGATTTTCGCGCCTGACCTCTTGCAGCCAGCAGTGCCGCGACAGCGATCAGACTCGACACATACGCAAACCAGTCGCCGTAGCGCGCGTAGAACGTTCGGCGCGTCTGGAATCCCCAACGGGCCTGGAGCACCCCGGGCCGATCCGGCGGAATCTCGCCCGCAATCTGGCCGTCGGGCCGGACCACCACGGTAATGCCCGTGTTCGTCGCGCGCAGCAGGTAGCGCGCGTTCTCGACGGCCCTCATGCGGGCCATCAGGAGGTGCTGGTAGCGCGCCCCGGAGCTTCCGAACCAGCCGTCGTTCGAGATATTGACCAGGACCTCCGCGCCCTCTTGCACGAACCGCCGGCTCAGCTGCGGGAAGATCGCCTCGTAGCAGATGATCGAGCTCACCCGCCCGCCGGGCAGTTCCGCCACGACAAACCGCGTGCCAGGAACGAAGTCGCCCGCTTCGGCCGTCAGAGTTTCCGCGAACCCCAAGAAGCGCTTCCAGGGAATGTACTCCCCGAACGGCACCAGGTGAATTTTATCATACTGAGCTAGCAGCCGCCCCGCCGGGTCGAGCAGCACGTTGCTGTTGAGCGGCTGCGTGCGGTCGGAACCCGGCACGAAGGCCACCATCCCGGTCAGGAAAAAGCTGTTGGTCTGGCGCGCGATGCCCTCCATGTACGGGCGTGTGAAGCCGTCGTCGTAGAAGTAGAAGGACGCGGGCATCTCGGGCCAGATGAGCAGCGCGGGCGGGTCCTGCCGCCCGACGGCGTCGGTCGTGAGAATTTCCAGGCGGTCGAACAGCGGCCGCTGCGTTTCCAAATTCCACGGCGCCAAGCCCACTTCCTGCGGAATGTTGGTCTGCACCAGGAAGGCGGTGCGGTCGGCGGGGTAGCTCTCATCGTTGGCCGTAACATGCAGCAGCAGCGTCCCGGTCAGCAAGACCGCCAGATACACCGGGGCGGTTCTATTTCCTGGCGCCGTGGAAGGCTCGCTGCGCCGCGTCCAGACCCACGCCCAAGCCACATTGAACGCGGCCAGCAGGAACGAGAGGCCGTAGACGCCGGTGCATCTCGCCAGGCGCGCGACGCCCGGATAGTCCGTGAGCGCGTACCCCAGCAGCAGCCAGGGATAGCCCGTAAACAGGTGCGCGCGCGCCAGCTCGAGCGCCACCCAGAGGAAGGGAACCGCCGGCGGTCCCCAGCGTGCCCGCAACAGATAGCCCGCCAGCCACGCGAAGCATCCCCAATAGAGCGACAGCACGAGACACAACAGACTCAGCACTCCGACCGCCGGCGCTACGCCCAGCCCGCCGAACTGGCGCATCACGGTGTAAATCCAAGTGCTGGTCCCGGCGAAGAACACCAACCCGGCCAGACTGCCCCACAGGAACCGCCGCCGGGCGCGCGCTTGGCGCCACGCCACCAGGATCAGAGGCGCCAACGCTGCCGCGCTCAGTGGATACAGATTGAATTTAGGAAATGAGAAGACCAGCAGCAGTCCGGACAGAACGGCCAGAGCGGGCATGTTAACTGGGAGCGAAATCCGATTTGGCACAGGTCTCTGTTAGACTCGCCGCTCAACGCCGGCCACGCCAATAAAACGGGCGGCGCTTCTGGTGGGCAATGGCCAGGATTCGAATTTCGTTGGAGTGAAGAGAGTAGAGAATCTTGTAGGGAAACCTGCGGAGTACTTTCCTCCGAACTGTACGGCTGACAAGCGGGCAGGAGTTGGGAAACTCGCGGAGCTGTGACAAAGCACGTTCGACTTCCTTCAGGAAAGCTTCCCCCAGCTTCGGGCTCTCTTGGCTATAGAAAGTTGCGGCTTCTCGGAGTTCTTGCAGTGCCAGACCGTTAAAGGAAAACCGCTGGCTCATCGAATCTCGGCTCTAACGTCGCGGAGCACTTCCTCTGCCGACCTTGCTTCCTGAGCATTCCACTCGTCGTCGCGCCGCTGTGCTTCTTCGACCCAGAGGCGTTCGATCTCGGCGTCGGAGAGCGTTTCGAGGCTGTTCAAGAGCTTGCTGGCAAGTCTGGCGCGGGAGTTGAGATCGAGTTTGAGGGCTTCGGCTTCGAGTTCTTCGAGCGTCATGGCAACCTTCACTCCTTCCTTCCATCTCATTATACCCAACTTGGAAGGGGGAGTGGGGAGTGGGGCGGCTTGGATCCTTGCTATCCACTATTCACTATCCACTATTCACTGTCCCGTCGGCACTCTTCTTCTCAGTTCCTCAAACCAGTTCAGCACGACAGTAATCGGCGTTGCTGATTCTTCCACGGCGACGTTCATCAGAAATCGTTGCCCGTCGGCAGAGACGCCATAGCGGTGAATGCCGCCGTAGAGCGCAGCAGGAAAACGAGTTTGAAACAGAGGCCTGGGGGAGCCAGCCTCAAACGCGGCGCCGGTGGAGACCGGCGTTGCCATCAAGCGGCCGTCCTCGGCGAGATAGAAAAGTTCTCTCCCGTCCCCTCTCCATCGCGGCTCGGAGCCGCCTTCTGTCGAAATTTGCCACTTACTCCCGGGAGTCGGAAAGGACTGCACCTACACCTCTCGCCTCCCCGACTCCGTCGAAGCGTAGGCGATCCACCGCCCGTTAGGAGAGAGTCGCCCGTCGTGTTCCGCGAACTCGGTTTGCAAATAAGGGAATGGTTTTCGATCTCCGAACAGGGGCAGCACCCACAAATCGTGGGTCGTTTGGGCGCCTTCGTCCTCGTACACGATAAAGCGTCCGTCCGAGGACCAGGCTCCGGGCCAGCGAACCTCATCCGATTTCACTAGCTCTTCCTCCGGGCCAAGCCCGCTGACGAGTTTTTGATAGAGGCCCCTTGTCCCGTCTCGGTTTGAATAGAAGACCACGCGCTGTCCGTCCGGCGACCCCTGCGCATCGGAATCGGTGGCCGGATGAAACGTGAAGCGCACCGCCGTATCCCGCGCCAAGTCGTATAACCAAAGGTCGCTGTTCCCGGTCTGCGGATCAGAGCGGTTGATCATGACCCGGGTCTCGTCGGGGGAAAGCGCGGGATTCCGGTACCCCCCAGGAGGTCCGACAGCTTGGACCTCCTTTCCGGTTCTATCTAACCAAACCAACCTAGTGCCCTGGCTCCCGCCGCGATAGGCCAGAATACCATTCGCGGAAACAGAAAAATCCACCTCTCCGCCTTCCGTATCGAAGTACACAGTATCCACTACCGCTAACGGCTCTCCGGAGAGTTCCAGGCGAGCCGTATCGAATGGCTGGGCCATCAGGCCGCTCTGGTTGATGAAAAGCAAATAGCCCGGCGGTCCGTATTTCGCCGCGGAATTCACACCGGAAAAGACAGGCTTCAATTCTTCAGAGTCAAGCGAGCCGAGATAGACGGTGTTGTTTTCGGGCACTCCGCTGCGCGCGAGGTAGAGAAAATGCCGTCCGTCGGGTAAGAAGTCCGGATCGGTATGAAACAACTCTTCCTTGGATTCATCCAGCGCCGTCACAGCCGTTGCTTCGCCGCCCGCCGCCGAAACCTGATACAGCCGAAGCGCCCCAAAAAGAATAACCCCGTCCCGGCTCCAGGCCCCTCCGCCGGGATAAGGTCCTGGCAGATCGCACACGGTTTGCGGAAGGCCGCCGGAGATGGCGGTTTTGTACAGCCTGGTCCCGGAGAAGAACCCGAGGTTCTGACTGTCGGGAGACCAGAAGGGAAAGTAGGCCCCTTCCGTCCCTGGCAGGGAGCGGGCCTGGAGGGAGTCGAGTGCCCGAACCCAAAGAGATTGCACTCCGTCAACGGAAGCGACAAAGGCTACGTGGCTCCCGTCGGGGGAAATTTCGACCGTTGGGTGCCAGGGAAGTACTGCATTCTCCGGGGGCGAAATTAGAAAGCGGATGGGTTGAGCGCTCGTCTCGGGCTGACGGAAGTAAGGAACTCCTAGGGCCACGACCGTGATCAGTGCTCGAACTGGTTGAGGGGGAGACGCTGCAAGAAAGGAGTCAGAAGCCAGGAGTCAGAAGTCAGAATAAGACCGGGATTCCAATCGAAGCGGCGCTGGGGATCGCCAAGCAAGTTGCCGAGGGGCTGGAGGCGGCGCATCGCAAAGGGATCACGCACCGGGACATCAAGCCCGCGAATATCAAGGTCACGCCGGACGGCGTCGTCAAGGTGCTTGACTTCGGTTTGGCGAAAGCGTTCGCGGGTGACCGAGCAGGCGCGAACTTGTCGGAGTTGCCGACGCTCGAACCAGGCCCGACGAAGGACGGACAGATTCTCGGCACTCCGGCGTACATGAGTCCGGAGCAGGTGCGCGGCCAGGAGGTGGACAAGCGCACCGACATCTGGGCCTTCGGCTGCGTGCTGTACGTACTGCTGACAGGGAAGCAGGCCTTTCGGCGAGAGACATTGACAGACACGATTGCCGCCGTGCTGGAGCAGGAGCCGGACTGGGCGGCCTTGCCTTCCGCAACCCACACCGTCATGCGAACCCTCTTGCGCCGCTGCCTTCACAAAGATGCGAACCGCCGCCTGCACGATATCGCCGACGCCCGCATCGAGATCGAAGAAGCCCTGACGGCGCCCGCGACAGCAGAGCCGAGCGCCGCCCCCGTGATGCCTGCCCCGCTCTGGCGGCGGGCCATGCCGTGGGCCGTGGCTTTGGTCCTAAGCGCTTTTACCGGCACGGCCACTTGGCATCTAAGGTCCCTCTTCTCTGTGCCGGAGCAGCGGCCCGTCTTTCGGTTTGCGCTGACGCTGCCAGCCGGAGAGCGGCTGGCGGACCTGGATATTTCCCCGGATGGAAGCCGGCTCATCTACGCTAGCACCCGCGAAGAAGGGCCTCGGCAGCTTTACCTGCGGGCGCTGGACAGCCTGGACGCGACACCA
Organism: uncultured Solibacteraceae bacterium; assembly: GCA_964461735.1. Classification (GTDB taxonomy): domain Bacteria; phylum Acidobacteriota; class Terriglobia; order 2-12-FULL-54-10; family 2-12-FULL-54-10; genus CAYWWM01. Next base: position 7,909 of record CAYWWM010000082.1, read on the forward strand.
ACACCACTTCCCGGCACCGAAGGGGTTAGGGGGCCCTTTTTCTCGCCGGATGGCCAATGGATCGGATTCCTCTCGGGCGACAATCTGAAGAAGGTTTCCGTCAGCGGCGGGCCAACCTTGACTCTGTGTGTGTGCGCATCGCCGTTCGTGGGCAGCGCAAGCTGGGGATCGGATGACACCATTGTGTTTACAGGAAAAACCGGGAGCATCTGGAAGGTGTCCGCCGCCGGTGGCGAGCCTCAGGCATTGACCACCCTGACGAACGCGGACTCCCCGGGGGGCGAAGTCGCACACTTGGCGCCGGAGTTGCTGCCGGGCGGCAAGGCGCTGCTCTTCACTGTTGTGGTGGATGGCGGCGCCATGCAGGTCATGGCGCAACGATTGGATAATTGGATACTGGATACAGGTCCGCGCGTCCTGATTAAGGGGGGGAGCAAGGCTCATTACCTTTCGACCGGGCACCTGGTTTACAGCCAGGAGGAAACCTTGATAGTGGCGCAGTTCGACTTGCAACGCTTGGAGTTA
>CAYWWM010000083.1:0-4134 GCA_964461735.1 uncultured Solibacteraceae bacterium
TAGAACACTTTGTTGTCGTGGAACACGGGCGTAGTGACGTTGGCCGTTCCGTTGGCCACGCGGGGATACTTCCACATGAGCTTGCCGTCCGAGGCGCGGACCCCCACGCCCGCCTCCGACGTCAGCGTCATCAGCGTCCGAACTCCCCCCACGTCGGCGGCGATGACGGAGGCATAGCCGGCCTCATCGCTCAGGTCCTTGCTGGTCCAGACGGTTCGTCCGGACATTTTGTCGAGCGCCACCACGCCGGCGCCGCGCCCGCCCGGCGTCACGATCACGTGGTTGCCGTCAATGAGCGGGGACTCGCTGATCAGCCAGCCGAGGTTGCGCCCGTTGAATTCGCGGAGGATGTTGCGCTGCCACAGCGCGGCCCCATCCGCAGCTTTGAGGCTAGCCAAGTCCCCGTTTTCGGAGAGAGCATACACCCGCTCGCCGTCCACGGTGGGCGTGCCTCGCGGCCCCGGTCCCATGTAGTTGTCCCCGGCCGAACCCAGCGGCACTGACCAGACCAGCCTACCGTCGGCGCGGTTCAGGCTTGCCACCACGCTGCGGCCGCCGACCAGCGATTGCACGTATATGCGGTCGCCCTGGACCGCTATCGAGCCATATCCTGCGCCAAGGGTCGAGATCATCCACTCGCGCGGCGGCCCGGAGGCGGGCCACTGTTTCAGCAGGCCCGACTCCTTCGACAGGCCGGAGCGCTCCGGCCCGCGCCACTGCGGCCAGTCCAGACCGGGCGGCGTTTGACTTCCCGTAAGGGTCGCCATCGCGAGGAAGAAAATGAATACGACCGTCCCACGAGTTTTCACCATCGCGAGCGCTCCTCGATAGGGAAGGCTTGCAGGGCGGTCCTACACTGCCCCCGCCTGCGTCCCTCCGAACTATGGACCCACCACACGGGATCCCATTCCCTGGAATCTCGCTACCTGCGGAGGGGAAGTCGTTGTCCGTAATCAGGGGCTAGTATAACATGGGAGTCCTTAAGACAGCGCGCAGGGGCGCAACCAAACGGATAGTCACAGAGGCACAGAGGGCACAGAGAAATTCCTGTCAAGAAAACAAGAAATTATTGAGGATCACATAATATAGGGACAATTCCGAATTCCAGGATCGTCAGGGCATGGCTTCAGCCATGCCGTAACAACGCCCCAAACATGGGGGCTTCAGCCCCTGAGGGAGGTTGTTCTCAAGCCGATGGGCACAGGCTCGCAGCCTTCCGACTTCCCTCAGCGGCTGAAGCCGATGTCTTTGTCCGGCTGAACGGCACGACTGAAGTCGTGCCCTGACGGACCTGCGCTATAAAATGCGATCCTCCATACGACCTCGGCAGTACAGAAGGAGAGCTCCGACAATGTCAGTACGGTTTTGGTTGGTAGCAGCTATCGTCTTCGCCGCCGTTTCCGCGCCGGCGCAATCGCATCGCGCGACAATCCGCGGGATCGTTCTCGATCCGAGCGGAAGCCCCGTGTCCGAGGTCGGGGTGCGCGTCACGCGGGAAGGAACGGGCGAGGCGAGAACTGCCGTTACGGAGGTGGACGGGCGGTTCTCCGTGCCGATACTTCCCCCGGGCGGCTACCAGATTGAGGTCGAGCGGCTGGGCTTCAAGAAGTACGTATCCCGGACCGAGTTGCAGGTTTATCAGGAGCTTTGGCTCCCGGTCTCGCTCGAGTTAGGAGACGTGACCGAAGAGGTCGTGGTGACGGCTCCTGCGGTGCCGCTCGAAACCGAGTCGGCGGCGCTGGGCGCGGTGATTGACGCGCGGCAAGTGGCGGGTCTGCCGCTCGACGGCCGCAATTTTCTGGAGCTTTCGTTGCTCGCGCCCGGCGCGGCGCCCGCGCCGCAAGGGTCGGCCAGCTCGCAGCGCGGCGATTTCGCCTTCACCGTGAACGGCGCACGCGAGGACGCCCACAGCTTTCTCCTCGACGGCCTCTACAACGTGGACCCGAAGCTGAACACGCCCGGCGTGCGGCCCCCGGTGGACGCCATCCGCGAGTTCGAGGTCCGCACCAGCACCTACGACGCCACGTTCGGCCGCAACGCCGCCGGGCAGGTCAACGTAATCACGCAATCGGGCACCAACGCGCTCCACGGCACGGCCTACGGCTTCTTCCGGACCCGCGCTCTCGACGCGAGAAATTTCTTTGCGCCGCGAAACGAGCCGGCGCCCGATTACAACCGGCAGCAAATCGGCGGCTCGCTGGGCGGCCCCATCCTGCGCAACCGCACGTTTTTCTTCGGCGACTATGAACGCACCCACCTGCGTGAGGGCATCACGCGCGTGGCCACGGTTCCAACGCTCGCCGAGCGCAACGGGGACTTTTCCGAGAGCCTGCTGGCGGCGCCGCGCGACCCCTTCAGCCAGCAGCCGTTCCCCGGCGGGCGCATCCCCGATCCCTTTATCCACCCGATTGGCCGCGAGATCGCCGCGCTCTACCCGGAGCCGAACCGCGCCTCAGCGCGAGGGAACTTTGTCTCCTCGCCGACGCTGCGCGAAGACATTGACCACTTCGATATTCGCTTGGACCACGGTTTGGGAGAAGGCTCGCCGCTGACGACGCGCTACAGCTTCAGCGACCGCCGCCTCTTCGAGCCGCTCGTTTCGGCCGTGAGCGTGCCGGGATTCGGGACGGACGTGCCGCGGCGCGGCCAGAACCTCGGCGTAAACCTGACGCAGGCATTCGGCCCCGCGCTGGTCAACGAGGCGCGTTTCGGCTACGGGCGCGTGGCGATCGGCGTGTTTCAGGAAAGGCAGGGGAGCAGCCTAAACCGCCAAGTGGGGCTGCCGGAGATTTCGTCGAACCCGCGCGATTTCGGCTTGAGCCAGATCACGGTCACCGGCTTCTCGCCGCTCGGCGACGAGTTCACCACCCCGCAGGAAAGCGCCACCGACATGCTGCAACTGCACGACACGCTGACCTGGGCGCGCGGCGCGCACCTCGTCAAAGCGGGAGGCGATTTCCGCTGGGTGCGTCAGGAAGCCTACCGGGACGTGCTCTCGCGCGGGTTCCTGAACTTTTCCGACCGCTACCTGACCGGCAACGCGCTGGCTGACCTGCTGTTGGGCTTCCCGCTGGTCACGGGCGGAGCGACCCTCGACAATCCGCAGCGGCTGCGGGCGCCGGCCTGGAGCGCTTTCGCGCAAGACAACTGGCGGCTGCGGCCGAACGTCAGTCTGACCGCCGGCCTGCGGTATGAATACGTTGCGCCCGCCGTGGACGCCGATGACCGCGCAAACCTTTATGATCCCGCGGCCGGGCAGTTGGTTCCCGTCGGGACCGGCGGCATTCCGCGCGGCGGCTACGAGCCGGACCGCAACAACTGGGCGGCGCGCATCGGCCTGGCGTGGACGCCCGACGCGGCAGGGCAGACGGTTCTGCGCGGCGGCTACGGCCTCTACTACAACCAGGGCGCGCTGGCCACCGGCGAGGGACTCTACTTCAACGCGCCGTACTTCGATTTCCGACTCTATGCGCTGCATCTGGATCCGCGCACCGGGGCCCCGCCCGTTACGCTCGCCGATCCGTTCCCGCAGTCGTATCCCTTCACCCTGCCGGCGTCGGCGACGGGCTACGAGCAGGACCTACAAACCGGATGGCTGGAACACTGGAGCTTGAGCGTGCAACGGCAACTGGGCGGGCGGCGCGCCGTCGAGATAGCATACGTCGGCTCGCGCGGCCACGACCTGATCGCCGCGCGCGACATCAACCAGCCGCGCCCCAGCCCGCTGTCGCCGAACCGGCGGCCGAATCCGGCGTTCGACGACATTACCTTCATCGAGTCGCGCGGAACCTCCCATTACAACTCGCTCCAGATCAAGTTCCAGCAGCGCTTTGACCGGGGCGTATCGCTGCTCTCGGCCTACACGTTCGGGAAGTCCACCGACGACGCCTCCGGGTTTTTCGCGAGCACGGGCGACCCCAACTTTCCGCAGGACAGCCAGAACCCCGACGCAGAAAAGGGGCGGTCGAGCTTCGACCTGCGGCATCGTTTCTCGCTGAGCTTCGCGTGGGAGCTGCCGCTCCGATCGGCCGTTTCGTTCTTGCGCGACATCGAGCTGCAAGGGATCGTCACGTTCCAGAGCGGCGCACCGTTCACGGTGGTACTGCTGCCGGAGTTCGACAACAGCAACACCGG
>CAYWWM010000083.1:4144-8373 GCA_964461735.1 uncultured Solibacteraceae bacterium
CAGCAACACGGGCCGCTCGACGCTCGGCTTCGGAGCGAACGATCGGCCAAACCGTGTGGGCCATGCAGCGCTCGAGGATCGCTCCCCCGACCGCTGGTTCGATACCGGCGCCTTTGCGATCCCCGCCTTCGGGAGTTTCGGCAATGCGGGTCGGAATATTTTGGACGGCCCGGGCCGCCAGAACGTGAACCTGGGGATCATCAAGCATCTGGCCATCGGGGAGAGCGAATGGCGGCTGCAGCTGCGCGCCGAAGCGTTCAACCTCTTCAACCGCTCGAACTTCAATCTTCCGGACGCGTTCGTGGGGTCACCCACGTTCGGACAGGTCCTCTCAGCGGATAGCCCGCGGCGGTGCCAGTTTGGGGTGCGGCTGATTTTCTAGACCGTTCACCGTGCTGCGAGCTCGTGGTTCCTGGTTTCTCGAAAAGGATTTCTCTGTGCCCTCTGTGCCTCTGCGGCTAATTTCAGCTCCGTCGGTTGACCGGATCGAGGCCGGTCTGTTACGATAGTTAAATAAGGGGAGGGCAATCAGGGCCGCCAGATGACCCTTGTAGGCGAAGAAACGGAAATACCAACTTGCTGGCGGGTCGGGGTGCACACCTCGATCGCCGGCTCGCTCGCCCAGGCTGCGGAAGCAGCCCGCCAGATCGGTTGCACCGCGTTTCAGATTTTCTCCACCAGCCCCCGCATGTGGAAAGCCCGCGCGCTGGGCCTGGAAGAGGTATCCGCGATGGCGCGCCTGCGCCGGGAATATGACCTCCACCCGCTCGTAATCCACGCGAACTATCTGCTCAACTTAGCTTCGCCCGACCCGGTTCTGCGGCGGCGCTCGATCGAGGCGTTTCGGGAAGAGATCGGCCGGGCGAGGGCGCTCGGAGCCGAGTACCTGGTGCTGCATCCGGGGAGCTACCGCGACGGCACGGCCGAGCAGGGGATGCGGACGCTGGCGCACTCGATCCGGGAGGCGATGCGCGAGACCCCTCCCGACGGCGTGCGGCTGCTCGTCGAGAACACCTGCGGCCAGGGGAATACACTGGGGGGCCGCTTTGCCGAGATCGCTGCGATTCTGGCGCTGCTCGAAGGGCTGCCCGCCGACTGCTGTCTGGACACGGCGCACTGCTTCGCGGCCGGCATGGACCTCGCCACGGCGGAGGGTCTGCGTGCCGCGCTCGCCGAGGTCGAAGCAGCCGTCGGCCTGCGCAGAGTGAGCGTGATCCACGCCAACGATTCGCGGTCGGCGCTCGGCTCGCATCGGGACTGGCACCAGCACATTGGGCGCGGAGGCATCGGGCGGGAAGGCTTCCGCCGCATCGTGAATCATCCTGCGCTGCGTGACAAGGTCTTCATCCTGGAGACGCCGATTGACAAGCCCGGCGACGACCGGCGGAATCTGCGCGCGCTCCGCGCGTTGCGGGAACAAGAGGAAGCTGCGACCCGGGTCAGTCCGGTGCGGAAAATGCATCGTGCGACGCGGCGCGACTCGAAGATTAAACCCAGAAGCGAAGTCGGAGAAAGGGACAAGGTACTGCAAGCTGTCTCATAATGCGTGCAATGGCGCAACGGGTGAAACTAGGACAAACCTCAGGGGCTAAAGCCCCCGTTCTTGACGGTTTCTACGGCACGGCTGAAGCCGTGCCCTTACGAACGCGGTAAAGAATCGCATTTGCGAGATAAGTTCCATGAAGGTACTGCGGAATGAATTTCGACCATAAAGCGATCGAAGAGAAGTGGCAGAAGGCATGGGCCGAGCGCACGGACCTGGTAGCCGAGGCGGGCGGCCAGCGCCCGAAATACTATGTGCTCGAGATGCTGCCCTATCCCTCCGGCCGTCTGCACATGGGGCACATCCGGAATTACTCGATCGGGGACGCCCTGGCCCGCTACAAGCATATGCGCGGGTGGAACGTGCTGCATCCGATGGGCTGGGACGCCTACGGACTGCCGGCCGAGAACGCCGCCATCAAGAACCAAGTGCATCCCCGGAAATGGACGCTCGATAACATCGCGTACATGAAGCGCCAGTTTCTGCGCTTCGGCTTCACCTACGACTGGTCGAAAGAGCTGGCGACCTGCGAGCCGGAATATTACCGCTGGAACCAGTGGTTCTTCTTGAAGATGCTGGAGCGCGGCCTGGCCTACCGCAAGATGAGCCGCGTGAACTGGTGCCCCGCTTGCGGCACGGTGCTCGCCAACGAACAGGTGGTGGAGGGATGCTGCTGGCGCCACGAAACGACGCCGGTCGAGCTGAAGGACCTGGAGCAATGGTTCTTCCGCATCACGGCCTACGCCGACGAGCTGCTCGAAGACGTGCAGCAGCTCGCCAACTGGCCCGAGCGCGTGCTGGCGATGCAGCGGAACTGGATCGGCAAGTCGGTCGGCGCGCGCGTCGAATTTTCCGTGGAGGGCCGCAGCGAGCGGATTACAATCTTCACGACGCGTCTCGACACCATCCACGGCGCGACTGCCGTGGTGCTCTCGCCCGAGCATCCGCTCATCGGGCCGCTGCTCGAAGGCATCGCGGGCGGCCCGAGCATTCTGGACTCGGTCCGCAGGCTCCAGGCTCGCAAGCCCGGGGCGCAAGCGGCTCAGGCCGACAAAGAGGGCATCTTTCTCGGGCGCTTCGCCGTCAACCCGTACACCGGGCAGCCGGTTCCCATCTGGGCCGCGAATTTCGTGCTCCTGGAGTACGGCACGGGCGCGGTCATGGCGGTTCCCGCGCACGACCAGCGCGATTTCGAGTTCGCCCAGAAATACCGCTTGCCGGTGCGGGTGGTGGTGCAGAACCCCGAGCGCAGCCTCGACCCCCGGCGCATGGAGGCGGCTTACACAGAGTACGGCGTGCTGGCGGACTCCGGGCCGTACAACGGCCTCTCGTCGGAGGAGGCCCTGCTCAAGATGGCCGCGGACGCTACTGCGAAGGGCTTTGGGAAGACCGAGATCACTTACCGCTTGAAGGACTGGGGCATTTCGCGGCAGCGCTACTGGGGCACTCCGATCCCGATCCTCTACTGCGCCCAGTGCGGACTCGTCCCGGTCCCCTACGAGCAGTTGCCCATCCTGCTCCCGGAGAACGTGCAGATTACCGGCGTGGGGCACTCGCCGCTGCGGGACGCTCCGGACTTCCTGCGCGCGGTTTGTCCGCGCTGCCAGGGACCGGCGGAGCGCGAGACCGACACCATGGACACGTTCGTGGATTCCTCCTGGTACTTCTACCGCTACACGAATCCGCGGTTCGCCGAGCTGCCCGTGGACCCCAAGGCCATCGAGTATTGGTTCCCGATTGACCAGTACATTGGAGGCGTCGAGCACGCCATCCTGCACCTGATCTACTCGCGGTTCTTCGCCAAGGTGATGCGCGATCTCGGGCTGACCAAGGTGGACGAGCCGGCGGCGCGCCTGTTCACGCAAGGCATGGTGATCAAGGACGGCGCGAAAATGTCCAAGAACAAGGGCAACATCGTGGACCCCGACGACATGGTGGAAAAATACGGGGCCGACACCACGCGCATGTACGTCCTGTTCGCCGCGCCTCCGGAGAAAGACCTGGAATGGAGCGACGCGGGGATTGAGGGAATCTACCGCTTCCTGGCGCGCGTCCACCGCTTCGCAGCCAAGCATATCCCGGAACTCCGGGGCGTGGCGGCGACGAGCGCGCTCGCGGGGGACGCTTCAGCGGAAGACCGCCAGGTTCTGCGAAAGCTGCACCAGACCATCCGGCGCGTCACGCTGGATTTCGAGGGCCGCTGGCACTTCAACACCGACATCGCCGCGCTGATGGAGCTGGTGAACCAGCTCTACGCCTCCGAGGAGCAGACCAGCAAGCCCGTGCTGCGCCAAACCCTGGAGACGATGCTCCAGCTGCTGTCGCCCTTTGCGCCGTACCTGGCGCAGGAACTCTGGATGCAGCTCGGACATTCCGAAGACCTGCTGCGGGTGTCGTGGCCGCCCTATGATGACGTGCTGGCGAAGGAGGACGAGCTCGAAGTGGTCGTGCAGGTCAACGGGCGGCTGCGCAGCAAGATCCGCGTGCGGGAAAACCTGACGCAGGACGAGCTCCAAGAAGTGGCGCTGGCCGACCCGCGCATCGCGCACATCCTGGACGGCCAGAAGATCCTGAAGACCATCGTCGTTCCGAATAAGCTCGTCAACATCGTGATCGCCGAGCAGCGCTAGTCTAGCTAGCTCGCCCTTCCGTTCCATTTGCCGTCGCGAGCGGCTCTTGACCTGGA
>CAYWWM010000084.1:0-8359 GCA_964461735.1 uncultured Solibacteraceae bacterium
TGGTGGCGCCGTCCACGACCTTCGGCTGATCGGTGAATCCGGCGGCGCTCGCAACATAGCCGGTCAGCTTGACGATACGGCGGACACCGTCGAGACTCCCGACCGCCCCCTTGACCACGCTCAGGGCATTCAAGGCGCAGAGGCGCGCCGCCTGCTGCCCGTCGGCCAGGCTCAGGTTGCCTCCCACGTGCCCGCTGAACCGCAGCACGCCCTTTTCGCGTGGAACCTGCCCGGAAACAAACAGCAGGTTCCCGGTCCGCACGCACGGAATGTAGGCCGCGACCGGTTTTGGCGGCTCGGGGAGTTCCAGGCCCATCTCGCGGAGCTTGTCTTCAATGGTCATCGGGTTAACTCCGCTGCATCAGTCCGCCGGGATTCCTCTCTTCCGCCCCTACCGGGGCTTGCTCACCAACGCCTCGTTTCCCAGGGCTGACGCCCTGGGCTAGAGTCTGTCGTCCCGCTGAGCGGGACTGGCCGTGGCGAGAGTCCGCTCTACCCGCCTTCAGCCCGCCGCTCCTGGCGCAAATACTCCTGGGGGTACCCCGGCAGAGTGGAGGCAACCAGCTCGATGACGTTGCCGTCGGGGTCCTCAAGGTACAGGTAGCGGTCGTTGTCCTCAGAGTGGGTCAACGGCCCCTTGAGAACCTTCACGCCTTTCGCGCGCAGGTCCGCGGCGGCGTTATCCAGTTCTTCGGCCGAGCGGAGCCGGAAGGCGGCATGGTTCATCCCGGCGCGCTTGCGGTAATCTTCCGTCGCCCCGTTCGGGACTTTGTACAGCCCTACGTTGTGAAACGCCAGATTGTCGCCGTCCCGGAACTGCCCCATATTCATCCAGACAATCACGCCCGGGCGCTCTCCCGAAACCTTCATGCCCAGCATCTCCTTGTAGAACTGGACCGAGCGGTCGAGGTCAGTCACATTGAGCGTGACATGGGCAACTTCGATTAAATGAATCATGATTCCGTACTCCTTTGGAAGAAGTGACAAGTGACGAGTGAATAGTGACGAGAAAAACCCCAGGAAACACCCACCGTTCTCCACTTGTCTTTGCTCGTCACTCGTCACTTGTCACTCGTCACTGCTTAGAACAGACTTCGAATCACGCCGCCGTCAATCTGGATGGCGGTCCCGGTGATATAGGAAGCCCGTTCGGAAGCCAGGAACACCACCAGGTTGGCGAACTCTTCGGGCCTGCCGTTGCGCTTGAGAGGGATATCTTTGGCGCGGCTCTTGATGTATTCCTCGAGCGGCATGCCCTCCTGCTGCGCGCGCTGGCGGGAAAGCTCGAGGTGGCGCTCCGTCTCGAATGCCCCCGGACAGACCGAGTTCACGAGAATGTTGTGGACCGCCAGCTCATTCGCCAGCGATTTTGCCAGGCCGAGCACCGCCGGACGCGTCATGTTCGAGAGGATCAAGCCGTCGGTCGGCTGCTTGGCGACGAACGAAGTGATGTTGATGATCCGCCCCCAATTCCCCGCTTTCATATGCGGAACCGCCTCGCGGCAAAGGTTGAGTGTGCTCAGCAGATTCAGCCGCAGCGCCTTTTCCCAGACGTCCTCCGGCAGGTCGGCGAAATGCCCGAAGGGCGGCCCGCCCGCGTTGGTCACCAGGATGTCGAGCCGGTTGTAGTGGGCGACGGTCTTCCCGACCAGTTGCTTTACCTCGTCGGAAACGCTCACATCCGCGCGGACGGCGAGCACGTCGGCTCCGGTCTCCCGGTGAATCTCTTCCGCGGCCTGCGCCAGTTTCTCTTCAGTGCGCGAGCAAATGGCCAGCCGCGCTCCCTCTTTGGCAAGCCCCAGGGCCACAGCCTTGCCCAATCCCGAACTCGCGCCGCAAACCAGCGCCACCCGACCGCTCAACCCAAGGTCCATATTGATTCCCTTTGATCCGTTTTCGCTGGCGCGGGATTCGCCTCTTCCCTGCCCGGCCGCTCTCGGCTCCGGCCTGTACGAGCGCACCCTCCGAAGAGCGCCCATTGTAACTCAACTTGCGCAATTTCGAGTCAGCCGCTGTCCGGTTCCGGCAAATCGAGAGGTTCCCTTTCGGGGCTGCCAAACAGCGGAGCGGCCTGCGCCAACTGATCCGGCGTGCCCAGCAGCAGCGCCACCGCCCCGACGGAAAACGACGTTTCTGCGGGCGGATTGGCCTGCACCTGGGAGTCTTTCTGAATGGCGAGGACCATCGCCCCAGTCTTGCCGCGCAGGTCGGCTTCGGCCAGCGTTCTCCCTTCGACCGGGCTCCCCTCCCTCACTTGATAAACTTCCAGCACTACTCCCCGGATGAGGTCCCGGACGGCCTCCACCGGACGATGCGCGTCCCGCAAGCCTCGAAACATTTCGTAGCCGTCCTGCCGGATTTCGCGCGCGGAGCGCTCCACTACATCTCGCGGAACCAGGTAGGCGCGGAGGACCCGCGAAAATATTTCCACGGAAGTCTCAAACTCCTCGGGGACCACCTGATTGGCGCCCAGCGAGAACAGCGCGTCCATCTCGCGGACGTAGCGAGTCCGCACAATGATGTGCAGCGCCGGATTCAGCCGGCGCGCCAGGTCCGTCGCATGGCGGGTGCCGACCGGATCGGAGATGGCGAGGACCAGCACTCGCGCGCGAGCAATCCCGGCGCGTTCCAGCACTTCTCGCGTCGTTGCGTCTCCGTAGTGGATCGGGACTTCGCGCTCCCTCTCCAGGCGCACCGTCTCCGGATTCATCTCGATGACCACATAGGGAATCTGGACGCCTTCCATCACGCGGGCCAGGTTTCTGCCGTTGATCCCATAGCCCACAATCACGACATGATCTTTGGTGACTTCGACGACGGGTGCTGGGGTCTCCTCGCCACGAGCAGCGCTCCAGGAGGGCAGCCGAGCGGCGAGCCGATGGCCGAGCGCGGCCCCCACGGACCAGAGCATCGGGGTTCCCGCCATGGTCAGCACAGCCATCCCCACGAAGAGTTGGAACAGCGATTCAGAAAGGACCCCGGAGGCGACGCCGGCGATGGCCAAGACGAAGGAAAACTCCCCGACCTGAGCCAGGCCCAGGCCGACCGTCAGTGCCAAACGAATGGAGTAGCCGAGCAGAACAAGCACCCCCACAACCACTCCTGCCTTCACGGCCACGAGGCCCATCACTCCGAGCCCCATTCCGACCGGAGAACCCAAAAACGTCTGGATGTTGAACAGCATTCCGACGGAGACGAAAAAAATGCCGTTAAACGTGTTCCGCAGCGGGAGAATCTCCGCCAGAGCCTGGTGGCTGTATTCCGATTCCGATACCACCAGCCCGGCCAGAAACGCTCCCAAGGCCAGGGACAGTCCCACCTCCGCCGTCACCCAGGCCGTCCCCATGCAGAGCAGAATGATGGTCAGCAAGAAAATCTCCCGATTCCGGGTCGCCACCACCTGGCTTAGCACCCACGGGACAACCAGCCGCGATGCCAGGATCGCCATGCCCACCACCACTACGGCCTTTCCGACGGCGAAGAGCAGTTCGGCCGGATCGAACGCTCTTCCCGCCAGGAACGGCGTCAGCAGCGTCATGGGCACAATGCACAAGTCTTGAAAAATCAGAATCGCCAGGGCAGTCTGTCCGCGCAGACTGTCAATTTCTCCTCGCTCGGCCAGGAGCTTCAGCACGATCGCCGTGCTGCTCAACGCCACCAGCATCCCCAGGAAAACGGCTTGCTGCCACATCAGGCCGAAGGCAAGCCCCATGAGGAACACCAGCAGGGCCGTCAACAGGACTTGCAATCCTCCCCCCAACAGCAGAATCCGCCGCAGCCGGTTCAGATGCGCGACCGAGAGCTCGATCCCGATGGTAAACAGCAACAGGGCCACGCCCATCTCGGCCAGGATGCGAACCTGCTCGACTCCCTGGACGACCCCAAAGCCGTTCGGGCCGGCCAACGCTCCCGCCAACAGGAAGCCGACTATGGCGGGCAGCCTCAATCGGGTAAAGATCACCACAATGCCCACGGCCAGGGCAAAGATAACGTTCAAGTCCCGGAAGTAATCCATGCGATCCCTCACTCCTCCGTGTCTTGTTCAAGAGAATACCATCCCCACGGGCAGTTGGCTTATGATGGAGTGCAACCCGAGGTTCCAGCGGAACCAAGGAGTGGGTGATGGCCGAAGAAATGATCTCGCTGTTTCCCTTGTGGTACGTGGCGTTCTTGATGTCGCTCACGTGCCATGAGGCGGCGCACGCGCTGGTGGCGAAGTGGGGCGGCGACCTGACGGCGTATCATTCCGGCCAAGTCACGCTCAATCCGCTGCCGCATATTCAGAGGGAGCCGTTCGGGACCGTCCTAGTGCCGATCCTGAGCCTGCTGCTGAGCGGCTGGATGCTCGGGTGGGGCAGCGCGCCCTACGATCCCTACTGGGAGCAGCGACATCCCAAGCGCGCGGCGTTCATGGCGCTGGCTGGGCCGGTGGCGAATTTCCTCCTGGCGCTGCTCGCCGTGCTCTTGATCCACGCTGGCGTGGGATTCGGCTTCTTGCAGGTTCCGGAGACGTTCGGCTTCATCCGCGTGGTAGAGGCGACCAGCAGCGCGGGCGAAGGCCCGGCGCAGTTTCTGAGCATCCTGTTTTCGCTGAACCTGCTGCTCGGAACCTTCAACCTGCTTCCGGTGCCGCCGCTCGACGGGCACAGCGTGGTCGGCCTGGCGCTGCCCGAAGACCTGTTCCGCCGGTGGCTCGAACTGGTCCGCTCGCCGATGTTCTCGCTGCTCGGACTGCTGATTGCCTGGCGGTATTTCGACGTCTTGTTCTTCCCCGTGTTCGTCCTGGCGCTGCGGCTGCTGTGAAAAAGCAGTGACCAGTGACGAGCGAAGATGAACCGCTCGAAACGAGATCCATATGCTGCTTCGGGCCACGGCTTGGGGGAAAGCGGTGCGGCTGGGGTGGGTCGCATTGCGCGGCGATTCGGGAGTCGTGTAATCTTCTTTCCGCTTCAGGACTCCCTGACGGAGGTGCGAAGCAGGCATGGAGATCGGTCCCGGAGCCCGTCTCGGCTCGTATGAAATCCTCAGCCAGCTTGGCTCTGGGGGCATGGGAGAGGTGTGGCGGGCCAAGCACCTGATGCTCGACCGGGAGGCGGCGGTCAAGCTCATCCGGGCGGACTATCTGCGGCGGGCGGCGGGCGGGCAGGCCAAGCTGCTGCTGCGGCGCTTCGAGCGCGAGGCCCGAACCACTTCGCAGTTGCGCTCCCCGCACACCATCCAGATTTACGATTTCGGCACCACCGAGGACGGAACCTTCTACTACGTCATGGAGCTGCTGGAAGGGCAGGACCTGAACACGCTCGTCGAGCGCTACGGGCCGCTTCCGGCGGAGCGCATCGTGCATATCCTCCTCCAGGTGTGCGACTCGCTGGGGGAAGCCCACGGGCAGGGGCTGATTCACCGCGACATCAAGCCCGCCAACATACTCCTGACCAAGATCGGAGCGCGGCACGACTTCGTGAAAGTGCTCGACTTCGGGCTGGTGCGGCCCGTTCCGGGATCGCACTGGAAGGAAACGATGCTGACGCTGGAAGGGGTCGTGGCCGGCTCCCCGGCGTTCATGTCTCCGGAGGTGATCCAGGGGAGCGAGGCGATCAGCCAGAGCGCGGACATCTATTCGCTGGGCTGCGTCACGTACTGGCTGCTGACCGGGCAGCTCGTGTTCCAGGCCGAGTCAGCCGTGCAGGTCATGGCGGCGCATCTGGATCAGCAGCCGGACCAGCCCTCAGCGCGGACGGAAGTGGAGATCCCGGAGGACCTCGAGCGGATCGTGCTGAGCTGTCTCGCCAAGGAACCGGAAAAGCGGCCGCGCAGCGCCGAGGCGCTGGCTCGCCAACTGGCGGCCTGTCACGTGGGGAAACCCTGGACCGAGCAGGACGCCGAAGCGTGGTGGCGCATCCACAAACCCCCGACCGTGCCTTCGGTCCGCCCGGCGATGGCGCCGGAGTCGTTCGACTGGGCCCTGGCGTCCCCGGAGCCGGAAAGCGGCGGAGCAGCGATTCGCGCCGCGGCGGCATCGCCCTCGGCGGCGATCCGCTCGGTGGCCGTGCTGCCTCTGGCGAATTTTTCCGGCGCGCCGGAAGACGACTACTTCGTCCAGGGAATGACCGAGTCGCTGATCACGAACCTTGCGAAAATCGGGTCGCTGCGGGTGATTTCCCGGACGTCGGTGATGCGCTACAACCGGACGGACAAGCCGCTGCAACAGATCGCGCGGGAACTGAACGTGGACACCATCGTTGAGGGTTCGGTGCTGCGCTCGGGAGACCGCGTGCGGATCACGGCGCAGTTGATTGACGCCGCCACCGACCGGCATCTGTGGGCCGAAAGCTACGAGCGCGACCTGCGCGACGTCCTGAAGCTCCAAAGCGAGGTGGCGGGAGCCATCGCGCGGGAGATCAAAATCAAGCTCTCGCCGCGCGAGCAAGCCAACCTTGCGAAAACTCCCCGCGTGGATCCGGAGGCGTATCAGGCTTACCTGAAGGGCCGCTTCCACTGGAACAAGCGCACGGAGCAGGGCTTCCGCAAAGGGATCGAGTTCTTCCAGGAAGCCATCGCCCGGGACCCGCGCTACGCCCTGGCGCACGCCGGACTCGCCGACTGCTACGCGCTGCTGGCGTCGGTCGGGCATGCGGGGACGGCGACGCGGGAGGCAGTGTCGAAGGCATCCGCCGCGGCGCGCCAAGCCCTCGAGCTCGATGACTCGCTCGCGGAAGCGCACACCTCGCTCGGGTTCGTGAAGTTCCGCTTCGAGTGGGACTGGGCTGGAGCGGAGCGCGAGTTCCAGCGAGCGATTGAACTGCAACCCGGCTACCCGACCGCGCGCCAGTGGTACGCCATGTGCCTCGGACTTTTGGGGCGGACCGAGGAAGCTCTGGCGGAAGTCCGGCGCGCCCTGACCCTGGACCCGCTCTCGCTCACGATCAACGCCGCTCTGGCGAGGCTCCTGGCCGCCACCGGACAGCACGACCGCGCGGTGGAGCAAATCTGGAAACTCCTCGAAATGGATCCCAACTTCAGTCGAGCCTATTTCGACTTGGGACTCATCTATGCCGATCGGGGAAAGACCGATGAAGCCATTGCCGCCCTGCAGAAAGCTGCGCAGTCGGAAGGAGAAAACCCGCAAGTGATTGCCTGCCTGGGATATTTCTACGCGCTCGCAGGCAGGCGGGACGAGGCAGAGCGAATGCTGCACTGGCTCGGCGAGCAGGAGCGCAAGGGATTTGTCTCCCCGTATCTTCAGGCGGCCATCCATGTGGGACTCGGCGAGAACGACCGGGCGATTGCGCTGCTGGAGAAGGGATATGAAGTTCAGGCGAATGAGATGGTGTACCTCAAGACGTCACCGTTCTTCGCAAACCTGCGCGGCGAGCCGAGATTCCAAGAGCTGCTGCGGCGTATGAATTTCCTCTGACGCCGCCCAGCGTCAGCGGGCCGCGCAGCCCTTCCGGTCTTTTTCAAATTGATCGAAGAGGCGCTTCGAGCCTTCGCCCTCGAGCGTGCGGATGCCGTGGCCCTGCCCCGGCTCGACCGAGATGCGGATACTCATGCCGCGCGCGGCAAACTGCTTGGCCTGCGGCTCCATGGCGTCGCGCCACGGCGTGTCCAGCTCCCCGACGTACATGTGGAGGCACAAGGTCGCGAGCGCGCGCGCTTGCTCCGGCGTCGGCTCGTAGATGTAGCCGGGGAAGCCGCTGACGGACCAGAAATACTTGGCGTGCGTCGCGCCGATGTGGAACGAGCTTAAGCCGCCGTTGGAGTTGCCGGCGGCGTGGAACTTGTTGTCCTGAATCTTGTAGTCGCGCACGAAGCGGTCCAGGAACTCGGGGAAAATCCGCGCGCCGTCTTCCTCGAAGTAGAGCCAGCCTTCCGGCTCCGGCGTGGCGGGAATCACCACGATGTAGCCGCGGCGCTCGGCCTCGGCGCGCCAGAAGCGCTCAATCGCGCTGTCCACCGTCCGCATCGTCTGCGTGCCGCCCGAGAAAGCCAGCACGCCGGGATACGCCTTGGCCGGATCGAAATGGTTCGGCAGCACAACCTTGTACTGGACCTTCTTGCCGGCGAACGTGCCGGACTTCTCGATCACTTCGGCGGAGGCGGGGGAAAGGAAGGCTATGCAGCAGACGAAATAGAGGATGGGGTTAAGGTGGACTTCCAGAACGCCTTTGCTGCCCCGGACGGCGAGCACTATCCGAGTTACAAGAAGATTTATGACCAGACCCGGATGCTCGAGAACTCCGTGGACCTGGTGAAGAAAGGGCGCACGCTGGGGATTCAGGTGATCCAGGTGATGGAGGGTTACACGACGGATTACCGAGAGCTCGACTGGTCGAACCCAGGCTTCTTTCATCGCAGCCAG
>CAYWWM010000085.1:0-4670 GCA_964461735.1 uncultured Solibacteraceae bacterium
CCATGCGCCAGCGCCAGGAAGCGTCGGTGGCGAACAGGTAGGTGCGCCCGCGCCCGAAGCGCTGCGAAACCAGCACGGGATGCCGCCGCCCGTCGTTGGGGATGGCTTCGGCCAGAATCACGGCGCCGGATTTCGGCTCGCCGGTCACCTGATAATTGCCGAGCTCCGGCAGTTCCTCCCAGGTCTTGCGGTTGGCGGCTTCGTCCTCGGAGAGCTGCAAGCGGTCGAAGCCGCGCGGCGTCAACTGGAACTTGGCGGGGTCGCGCTTGAGCGACGAGCCGTCCCCCCCGGCGCGCAAGCGGACCGGAAGCAGGTCGGCGAGCGAGGTCGTCTGGTAACCGCCCTCGCTGAGCGCGTAGCGCCCTCCTAGGAACAGCAGCCCGGCGCCGCGCCGGCTTACGAAGGCGTAGAGCGATTCCTGCTGCGCGGGTGAAAAGAACGACGCTTGCAGGCTGCCCAGAATCATGGCTTCGAACTTGAACAGATCCTTCGATCTGGGAATGCCGTCGGCGAGCTCCTGGGGGGTTTCGACGCCCTGGCGGTAGAACTTGTTGTCGGAGGTGCGCAGCAGGCTCACCACGCGCAGGTTCTTGTCCTCTTCGAGGGCGCGGCGGATGAACTTGAATTCCCAGCGCGGCTCGCCCTCCAGATAAAGGATGCGTGCCGTGCGGTTCTGCACTTCGAGCAGGCGCGCCTGCTGGTTGTTCTGGACCACGGCTTCGCCCTCGAGCGGAACCAGGCGCACGGTATACTCGCGGAAGCCTTCGGTGCGCGGCGTGAAATTGAGCGTCACGGTCTCGACCGGCGCGGGGCCGAAGCGGATGTCCCGAGTCCGCAGCACGCTCGACCCTTCGCGCACTTCCAGGCGCGCGGTCTGCCCGATGTAGCCGCGCTGCCGCAGCGTCACCGTGGCCGAGACCAGCGAATCCGGGAGCGCGCTGCGCGGCATGGCCACGTCGTCCACCTGCAAGTCGCGCTCGAATTCTTCCTGCCCGACGCCCAGCGTGTAGACGGGAATGCGCCGCGCTTTCAATTCCTCAAACGCCTCCGGCGGCGCCTCGGAGCCGTTCTGCGCGCCGTCGCTGGCCAGGATAATCCCCGCGAGCGGCAGGTGGCGCATCTCCGAATAGGCTTCCGCCAAGGCGTCCTCGATGCGCGAAACCGGCCCCGCCGCCGTCAGATCATTCACCGAAGCCAGGCGGTTGACGTGCCGGGAAAAGCGGTAGGTGCGCAGCTGGAACTTCTCCCGCAGAGCCGACATCAGCGGGCCGTCCTGGCGCAGGGTTTCTTGCGCCTGCTGGACGCGCGGCGTGCCGGCCTCGGCCATGGCCATGCTGGCCGAATCATCCACCAGCACCGCCACCACGTTCTGCTGCGGCAGGATCGTTGAAAGCACCAGCGAGGGCCGCCAGAGCAGCGTGAGCAGAATGGCGAGCACCAGAGTTTGCAGGCCCCACACCACGGCTCCCTGCCAGCGCGGCAACTTCAGCCCCAGCCGCCACAGGTAGAGGGCCACCGCCACAGCGCTGAGAGCAATCGCCAGCGCCAGCGCCCAGCCCGGCCATCCCGAAGCCAGCGTCACCTGCCCGCGCGCGTAGGCAACCGAGGGATACTTGAACAGAAACTGGAAAATGGCCTCGAACATCAGACTCTCATTTCTGCGCGGGACAGCGCAGCGACTCAGTGCGTCATCGCGTAGACAATATAATTGACGCCCAGCCGGTAGGCGTACGAGGTCCAGGCCTCCGGATACTGCGGCAGGTCGGCCCACTCCCAGGCGTCGCCCAAGTCCACGTTGTAGTTGATCATCACCATGATGCGGTCGTTGTCGTCGTAGATGGCCCGATAGTGTGCTTCCCTGCCGTCCTGCTCGAAGAAGCGCCCCGTATAGAGGTATTGCAGGCCGGGCACGGGCTGCTTCTCTTCAATATCAAAAAAACAATGGAAAATCGGGTCGGAGAGTTCGACGTCCCGAATTTTCCGGTTCGGAAACACCTTCTTCATCTGGCGCTCGAAGTTCTGCCACTCGAAGGAGCCGTGAAAATCGTCCACCACCAGAAACCCGCCGCGCTCCAGATACTCTCGCAGGCGCGCCGCCTGGTCCTTGGAGAACTCCGAGTAGCCCACCTCGACCGCGTACAGGAACGGATACTGAAACAGGCTGGGGTCCTCCAGGCGCAATACCTGCTCCACCCGCCGGCTGTGGATGACCGTGTAGCGCAGCAACCCCATCAGGAACTGCCGGTCGGCTTTGGGGTAATCGGTGTCCCAGGTATGCCCGCGCCAGAGCTTCCCGCCCGGCGCCTGGAATTCGAGGCGGGAAAATACGTAGTTGAAATCCGCAGGCGGGCCGTCGGAAATGCCCAGCAGCGCCCGGTCGCTCTCTGCTTCGAGTTCCACCAAACGTTCCAAGGGCAAGGTGAAGGGACGATGCTGGAGAGCCAGCGCCCCGCCCGCCAGGAGGCCGATCCCCAGGCAGGCCCGCCACAACCGACCGAGTTCGAAGCGACTGCGGTTGTTCATTGAGGTCCCAAACCCGCTGCTAAACTTCAAAGTACCATATCCGGCAAACCGGGTACAGCAGAAATGCGGCGGCGGCGAGATTTTCCTTCTCGAAGCTCCGTACCTCTACCGGCTCCTGCCCCGGCCAGCAACTTTTTTTTGTTGACACGCCGGCCCGCCGCGGTGAGTGGTGGGTCGTGAGTGGCGAGTGGCCCAAGCCGCTTGCCACTCACCGCTCGCCGCTCGCTGGTCCTGCCCCACCGCTCATCATTATCCGCTTACCCCTTCCCCGCGCGGTTCCCGCCTTTGCCATTCACTACTCACCACTCACCATTCGCTTTTGTCCTTGACCGGGTTTCGCCGCCAGCATATGATTTAGCCAGTATCGGGGAACCAGCGATTCCGAGGGTGAAACCAGCGGAGGGCGGAGAACAATGCGGACTCGATTGGGAATGGGAATCCTTGTGCTTGGGGCAGGGCTCGTGAGCTCGCCCATCGTGCTCGCGCAGGGGAATCGGCAGGGTGGAACTGCCGAAGCGAAGCCGGCCCCGCGCCTGTCCAACGGCAAGCCGGACCTCTCCGGCGTTTGGACGCAGGCCCGCGAGAGTCCCGGCCGCCATTTCAGCAGCGTGGCCGGCGATCCGCAGCGCCAAGGGCGCGTCGAGGTCGGCGAGACCACCGCCGAAGCTCTCCTGAAGCCCGCGGCGAGAGAGAAGTACAAGCAACAGCTCGCAGCGGGAAAAGTGCGCACCATCCAGCGCGATCTCTATGACCCTTACATCAAGGCCTGCGCGCCCTTGGGGTTCCCGCGTCTTCTGCAGCAGGGCCGTCCGTTCGAGGTCATCAACCTCCCCAACCGGCTCTTCCTGCGGTATGAGGTGGATCATTTTCCGCGCGACATCTGGATGGACGGCCGCGCGCATCCCGATCCTGCGATCACCCCGCCCACCTGGATGGGCCACTCGACCGCCCGCTGGGACGGCGATACGCTGGTCGTGGACAGCGTCGGGTTCAACGACCTGACCTGGCTGGACAGCCCCGGCCATCCCCACAGCGAGTCGCTGCGCACTACGGAGCGCTACACGCGCGTGAGCCAGGACCGGCTCGAAATCCAGGTCACCTTCGACGATCCCGAGATTTACAGCAAGCCCGTGGCCGGCAACACGCTCCTCTACCGGCTCGTCCCCAACGGAGAGATTCTGGAATGGGTGCAGTGCGACGACCGCATTCGCAGCTTGCTCGAAATGGACGTTTGCCAGATCAAAGAGGCTTGGGAATTCGAGGCCTATTGCAAGCGCCGCGAGGCGGGCCGCGGCACCGAGGGTTTGGGCGCCGATGCCCCGCGGCCCGGTTATTGAGACTCGGGCCCGCACCAGGCGCAGGAGATTTCGTTTTGCGGAGCAGACTCAGGCTCATGCGAGCCTATCATGTGGAGGATATGAAATGAAAATGAAGTGGTTTCATGGCTTGGCAGTGGCGGGCATTGTGTTGGCGGCTTCCGCCGCGCTCTTTGCGCACCACGCCGAAGTAGTGTACGACAACTCCCGCACCATCGAACTGAAGGGCACCGTGACGGAGTTCCGCTGGACCAATCCGCACGCCGCCATTCATTTCAACGTGAAGAATGCGGCGGGAGTGGAAGAAGAGTGGATCGCGGAAATGGGTCCCCTGGGCGGCTTGGTGCGCGGCGGATGGAACAAGACCACGATTAAGGCGGGCGACCAGATTGAAATGGAGTCCTATCCCCACAAGGACGGCCTGCACCGCATCCGGTTCGTACGCCTTGTCGTGAACGGCAAAGTGCTCCGCGACCGCGACTAGCGGAGGGACGCTCCATCCTTGGCGCCGTCTCATGGGGCCGTGGCTTTCGCTGGAGCCGGAACCAGCTCGGCGGGCATAGGGCAGGCCGCGGAGGGAATAATTATGAGTTGTTAGTTGCTTTGTGTGCGGTTGTTTTTCACTATTCACTAACCACTAACAACTAATCACTGCTTTGGAGGGAGGTACACCATGCGAAATCGTTTGCTTTTGCTTGGTTTTGTGCTCGGAGCGGGAATGCTGCTGGTTTTCGAGCCGGCGGCCACGGCGCAACGACAGCAATCCCAGGAGCCTCCCCGGCCGGCGCCCCGCCAGCCGGACGGCAAGCCCGACCTCTCCGGCGTTTGGTC
>CAYWWM010000085.1:4770-8311 GCA_964461735.1 uncultured Solibacteraceae bacterium
CCCGGCCGGCGCCCCGCCAGCCGGACGGCAAGCCCGACCTCTCCGGCGTTTGGTCTCGCCGGGGGACGGTGAGCCGCTATTTCAGTGATACCTACGCCGTCGAGGCCATGCGCCCCGAGGCCCGTGAGAAATACAAGGCCCAGCTTGCCGCCGGGACCATCCGAACCATTCAGCGCGACCTCTATGACCCCTACGTCAAAGCCTGCGCTCCGGTCGGCATCACCCGCCTGCTCACCGAGGGCGGCGGCGCCGGGCGGCCCTTCGAGATTTTTCATCTTCCCAACCGCGTCTTCTTCCACTATGAGTGGGGCAGCATGCCGCGCCCCATTTGGATGGACGGCCGCGCGCATCCCGATCCCTCCGTCACTCCGTCCACCTGGATGGGACACTCCACCGGCCGCTGGGACGGCGACACGCTGGTCGTGGACACCGTTGGCTTTAACGACCTCACCTGGCTCGATACCTTTGGAACTCCGCATAGCGAGTCCCTCCACATGGTCGAGCGTTTCCGCCGCCTCAACATGGACAGCATGGAAATCCAGATTACGTTCGAGGACCCGGAAATCTATACCAAGCCGTTGGTCGGAAATACCATGACGCTGCGGCGCATCCCGGACGGCGAAATCCAGGAATGGGTCATCTGCGACGACCGCATCCGCGCCATGTACCAAACCGATGTCTGCCAAATCACCGGGGCGTGGGAATTCGAGGCCTACTGCAACCGCCGCGAAAAAGGCCTCCCCATGGATGACCTGTTCAACAATCGCGGCGGCCCCGACGGCCCGCGCGGGGAATAGGCAGAGTTGGTAGTTGATAGTTGTCAGTGGTTAGCTGTTGCTTTTCACTATTCACTAACCACTAATCACTAATCACTGCTTGTGGAGGGTTGCTTCATGCAAAGCCGCTTGCTTGCCTGGTTGCTCGGAGTGGGAATTCTTTTCGCTCTGGCGCCGTCCGCGCCCGCGCAGCGGCGCCAGGCGCAGCAGGAGGAAGCCAAACCGACGCCTCGCCTGCCGGACGGCAAGCCCGACCTCGGCGTGGGCGGCGTCTGGACCGTCTCGAGCGACAACCGCTTGTTCGGCCGGCGCGAGGGCGGCACCGGGCGCGAGGCGGCGGTCACTCCCGCCGAAGAAGTCATGCGCCCCGAAGTCCGCGAGAAATACCGCGCCCAGCTCGCGGCGGGCAAACTCCGCACTATCGAGCGCGACCTGTTCGATCCCGCCATCCGCACCTGCGCTCCGTTCGGCACCTCGCGCGTCATCCAGCAAGGCCGTCCCTTCGAGGTTTTTCAGATTCCCGGCCGCGTGATCTTCCGCCACGAACAGGAGCACTGGATCCGCGACGTTTGGATGGACGGGCGTCCGCATCCCGATTTCTCCGTCGCTCCCTCCACTTGGGGCGGCCACTCCACCGGCCATTGGGACGGCGACACGCTGGTCGTGGACACGGTCGGGTTCAACGGCCTCACCTGGCTCGACAGCCCCGGCCACCCGCATAGCGAGTCCCTGCGCCTGGTGCAGCGCTACACGCGCGTGAACTACAACACCCTGGAAGTCCAGCTCACCGTGCATGACCCGGAAGTCTACACGCGCCCCGTCACCTCGAACACCCTCACCTACCGCCTGATTCCCAACGGCGAGATCACGGAGTGGATCAATTGCGAGGACCGCATCGTCGAGCAATTGCGATCCGACGTGTGCAAAATCACCGGGGCGTGGGAGTACGAAGCTTATTGCAACCGCCGCGAAAAAGGCCTCCCGATGGATGATCTCTTCAACAATCGCGGCGGCCCGGACGGGCCCGAAGGTATTGAGTAGTTGTAAGTTGTAAGTTGTAAGTTGATAGCGCCGGCGATTCATTCCACGACCAGCAGCGGCTCGCCCGCGTTGACGGTCTGTCCTTCGCGGACGGGAATCTTCCCGATGCTCCCCGCCTTCGGAGACTTGATTTCGTTCTGCATCTTCATCGCTTCGACCACGATCAGTCCCTGCCCGGCCGCGACCGCCTGCCCCTCCGACACCAGCAGCCGGATGACCTTCCCGGGCATGGGCGATTTCACGACCTGCCGCCCGGAGAGCGCCAGGCGCGTGCCGCCGCGCCGGCGTCGCCGTGGGTCCGCAAGGAATACCTGATAGGAGACGCCGTCCACCTCTACCGTATAGTCTCCATTTTGCAGCGCGCTTCTGCCGTTGGATGCAATGTTTGCAATGCTCGCCGCATCCACGCGCACTGCGAAACACTTCTCCCCCATCAACACCGAGTAAACGCCCGGACGCACTTCGGCCAGCTCGGCCGAGAACCGAACTCCATCGAAGACGCAGGCCAGCGGGTCGCCCAGCTGCACCTCCAGCGCGTGCTCCTGGCCCTCAATGGTGAGAGAATATTTCATGATTCAGCACAAATACGCGCTCGTTCATTGCCCGTAGGGCAATTCCCTGAATAGCCGTAGGTTTTCAACCTGCGGAAGTGTCGCAAAGGGAGGTCTGCAACCCCGAAGGGGTTGACCGTTCCCCTTGATTCATCATCCGCGCCATCATCCACGCCATCGGCCTCGCGCAGAAAGCCGCCGCAGCAACTCCCGCCGCCCCTCGGCCTTCCAGCGGCTCTCGGGTAGCCACGGTCCCGCATGCGGGATGCCGCGGGCCTTTAGCTTTGTATCATGCACCACCGCCGCCAGCGCCGCCGCCCGCAGCCGGTCGAGGTCGCGCTCTGCGCCTGCGGCCTCCTGCTCTTGTGACAGGATCCGTTCTATCAATCCCGTATCAAGCCGGCCTGCGAGAAAATCCTTATCCCGAAGAATCCTCCGAAACAGTCCCACGTTCGTGCGGATGCCCGCGACGTAGTATTCATCCATCGCCCGCCGCATCCGCTCGACGGCTTCTGCGCGCGTCGCGCCCCACGTGATGAGCTTCGAGAGCAACGGATCGTACTCGACCGGCACGGTCCACCCGGCGTAGACGCCGCTGTCGTCGCGCACGCCGGGACCCGACGGAACCTCGAGCGCGCGGATCAGCCCCGGACACGGGAAGAAAGAATTTTCCGGGTCCTCGGCGTAGATGCGGCATTCGAGCGCCGCGCCTCGAAACTCGATTTGCTCCTGCCGGAACGGCAGCGGCTCGCCCGCCGCGATGCGGATTTGCAGCTTCACCAGATCGAGTCCCGTGACGCACTCCGTCACCGGATGCTCGACCTGCAAGCGCGTGTTCATTTCGAGAAAATAGAAATTGCGCTGCGCGTCCACCAGGAACTCGACCGTGCCCGCGTTGTAGTATCCGGCCGCGCGCGCAACGCGCACCGCCGCTTCGCCCATGCGCTCGCGCATCTCTGCATCTACGGCAGGTGAGGGAGATTCTTCCATCACCTTCTGATGCCGCCGCTGGATGCTGCACTCACGCTCGCCCAGGTGGATCATGTTTCCGCGCCGGTCGCCCAGCACCTGAATTTCGATGTGCCGGGGATTCTCGATGTGCTTCTCGATGTAGACTTCCGAATTCCCGAACGCGTTCTGCGATTCCGACTGCGCGATGCGAAACGCCGACGG
>CAYWWM010000086.1:0-8302 GCA_964461735.1 uncultured Solibacteraceae bacterium
GATGGCGCCGGTGTCGGCGTCGCGCGTGACGTCGTAGCTGCCGGTGCCGATGTAGTGGCCGCCGTCGAGCTCGTGCCAGCGCGGCGACGGAAACATCTCGGCGTTCACGTCGTCGCCGATCTGGAGGTTCTCAAGCACCGGCCCGTCGTCCACGAACTCCGCCGCGATCGGCTTGCTCTTTTCGATCATCTCGAGCATCCGGCGGCTCAGCTCGCCTTTCGACAAGTCGGTCGGAAGCCCGAAGGTCAGCGCGATGCGCGCCGGCGTCCCGAACTGGTTGACGATGACGCGAAATCCCTTCGGGTATCCCGGAATCGAATCGAAGAGCACGGTGGGGGCGTCCGGGTGGTGGTTGAGCAGCTCGGTCGCCATGCCGATGTCGGTGCCGCAGTCGGCTCCTTCGACGACGCGCAGGTCGCCCATCTTATCCACCTCCTCGATCCAGCCGCGCAGTCCGTCGTACGGAAGCAGATTTTTGCGAGTCCCAATCCTCTCTATGGTGGCCATTCCAGCCCTCCCTGTTTAATAAGTGCGGTATCGCTCATGGTTGCACAGGAAGGCGGCATGGGTCAAGGTCGGGCAGCAAGAATCCTTGCGACGGGGATCGGCGCCAGGCCGAGATCGACAGGGGTTCAGGTTGAGGGGAGAAGGTTGTATACTGGCAGCCACGCAAGAGATATCGCCAGGGATACCAACGGGTCGCGCAGATGCGTCTGAAATCATTCATCAAATCGTATGTGCCACTGGCTAGGCCATGCTACGCCCTCTGGATGGAATTCCGAATGAAGGCAACGTTCCAGAGGATATACGCGACCAATGTTTGGGGAGATGCGGAATCCAGATCAGGTCTTGCATCAAACCTGGTTCATACAAAGAGGATCCAGGCCGAGCTGCCCAAACTGATTCAGGAATTGAACATCGCAAAACTGTTGGATATCCCTTGCGGTGACTTCTTCTGGATGCGGCATGTGAACCTCGGAGCAGCCAGGTACATCGGCGCAGACATTGTCCCCGACCTCATCCAGGTGAACCAGAAACAGTTCAGCTCGACGAATAGAGAATTTCGGGTCCTCGACATCACGGCGGACGAATTGCCGCAAGCGGACTTGATTCTCTGCAGGGACTGCTTCATTCATTTCTCCAATCGGCGCGTCAAACAGGCGCTCCGCAACCTCAAGAAGAGCCGATCGCGCTATTTGCTGACGACGACCTTCCCGAACCGCAGCGAAAACGAGGACACGTTCACTGGAGGCTGGAGGCCGATCAGCTTGAACGCAGCGCCGTTCCGCTTTCCTCCCCCGCTTCGATTGATCGCTGAGCTTGACCTGAATGAGGTCCCCGAGGACAGTGCTCTTGGCCTTTGGTCCGTTGATGAGATTCCAACCTATTGAATTGTGCGGGCGGCGCCGGAGTTCCGTAAACTACGGGGAAACAGTTTGGGAGGTGGCATGCGATGAATCACAAAACATTTTCGCTGACCGCGGGTGGGATCTTCTCACTGATCGCCTTGCTCCATATTTTGCGCCTTATCTTTGGATGGGAGGCCATCATTGCAGGTTGGGTAGTGCCCCCGTGGCTAAGCTGGGTAGCGACGTTCATTGCGGGCTATCTTTCCTACCAAGGCTTGCGTTTATGTAGGAAGGCCCGTTGATTCTGTCTGCAAAGGCACCTTCCCCGAAGCCGGGCTTGCCTGGATTGGGACGAGACGAGATTTCGTGGTTCCGTCGTCGCCATCTTCAGTGACCTACCCTTCGATTTGGCTACTTAGTGGGGCCTTGTTTGGTCCCTATTCGGTCTGCGCGGCTTCCGCTGCAACTCCGGGAAACTAGAACTCCTCTCAAAAATGGTTTGTCGGGCATTCCTCGTCAGGGCACGGCTTCAGCCCTGCCGAAAAGGGCTGAAAAATCAGGGCTTCAGCCTCTGAGGGAACATCCAGTGTAGCCGATTGCACGAATTCACCCATTTTTGAGACAGGTTCTAGCGATCCAAGTTGGTTAACCGCCGTGCGGTCAGCCGATTACGCAAACTTGCGGCGGGGCGCGGGGGTCTGCTACAGTGGGCAATGGGAGATGCGTGTGCGTCGAAGGCAGATCAACGGATGGTTTGTGCTGCTCACCGGGATGCTGCTGCTGCCCGGCTGCGCGGTGCGGCAGCGGGTAGCGCTTCCGGCAACGGCGCGGGCGACTGCGTGGAAGAACGCCACTCTGGCGGAGCTGGTCGAACGCGTGCGCGAGCAGCAGCAGGCGATTGAGACTTTTCAGGCGACGGTCGAGATCGAGCCGTCGGTCACGTCGGTGGAGCGCGAGGAGATCGTGCGCTATCGCGACGTGCGGGCGTTCATCCTGATCCGGCGGCCGGCGTGGCTGCGGCTGATCGGCCTGTATCCGGTGGCGCGCACCACGGCCTTCGACATGGCGTCGAACGGCGAGGGCTTCGGACTCTACATTCCGTCGCGGAACCGCTTCATCATCGGGAACAGCCACGAGGCGAACCGGGATAGGAATGGCGGTACGCAGTCAGGGGCGGCTTCCGACAGGTCCGACAGGACGAGGACCGCCAGCGAGACGGAGCGGACGCTCGAAAACCTGCGCCCGCAGCACCTCCTCGACGCGCTGCTGTGGGAAGGCCCCGCGCCAGGGCAGGAGCAGGCCGTGTTGGAAGTGCGCAACGAGGGCGCGACGAGCTACTATATCGTCCACATCCTGCGCGCGGCGGGGGAGCGCGGCCTGGTGCTGGCGCGCAACCTCTGGTTCGAGCGCAGGAATCTTTCGCTCGAACGGCTGCAAATTTTCGACCCGACGGGAGAGGAAATCACCGACGCGCGCTACCTCGACTACGCGGACTTTTCGGGCATTCCCTATCCGCAGAAGATCACCATTGACCGGCCGAAGGACCGCTACGGGCTGGCGCTGACCGTCACCAAGCTCGAATTCAACTTGCCGCTCGAGGATGAAAAATTCCGGCTGCAGCAGCCACCCGGAAGCGAGCTGCGGAACCTCGAAGAACTCTCCCCGGCAGAACAGGCGAACACCGTTGGTTAACCGGCTCATCGTGGCAAACCTGGCGGCGCGCCCCGTGCGCACGGCGCTTTCCGTGACCGCGGTGGCGGTCGAGATGGTGCTGATCCTCCTCGTCGTCGGGCTGACGCACGGCATGCTCCAGGAGTCGGCCAACCGCACCGTGGGCGTCGGCGCGGAGATCATGGTGCAGCCGCAGTCCACGTCGTTCCTCATGGGACTGAGCGGCACGCCCATGCCGGTGCAGATCGCCGAGCGCATCGCCGAAGTTCCGGGCGTGCGCGCCGTGGCGCCCGTGGCCACGCAGGTCAGCTCCGACGGCGGCGTCACCATCATCTACGGCATTGACCCGGCGCGCTTCGACGCCGTGAGCGGCGGCTTCCGGTTCCTGGAAGGCCGCGCCATGGAAGCCGCAGACGAGATCCTGGTGGACGACATCCACGCGCGGGCCCGCAACCTGCGCGCCGGGCAGACCGTCGAGATGCTCAACCACAACTTCCGCCTGGCCGGCATCGTCGAGCACGGCAAGGGCGCGCGCATCTTCATGAACATTGCCGCGCTGCAGGAGCTGATCGGCGCGCCGGGAAGGGCCTCCTTGTTTTTCGTCAAGGTGGTGAGCGCCGCGGAGACCGCGGCGGTGCTGGCGCGCTTGCGGGAGCTGCTGCCCAATTACCAGTTGCGCGACATGCAGGAATTTATCACCCTCATGACGGCCAACAATATCCCCGGCTTGAACAACTTCATCACCGTGATGATCGCGCTGGCGGTCTCGATCGGGCTGCTGGTGATCTTCATCACGATGTATTCGACGATCGTGGAGCGGACCCGCGAAATCGGAATCCTGAAAGCCATGGGCGCGTCGAACCGCTACATCGTCGGCGTGGTGCTGCGCGAGACGGCGCTTCTGACGGTGCTCGGGATCGCTTCCGGGATCGCGCTGGCGTTCCTGCTGCGGCGGCTGACGCTGGTCGTTTTCCCGACGCTGCCGATCCTGCTCACGGCGGAATGGATGGCGCGCGCCGCGCTGATCGCGCTGGCCGCCAGCTTCCTGGGAGCAACCTACCCGGCCTTCCGCGCCAGCAAGCTCGACGCCATTCAGGCGATTGCGTATGAGTAAGTGTCCGGTGCGCGGTGTTAGTAACTATGGAATTAAATTCTTGCTGCCGCTGGCAGGAAATTCTTGAGCATATCGGTTTCAGCCAATGTTCACGGGCCTTCGGAGCCATTTCCGAGACGGTCGAACTTTTCGGAATCCGGAATCCGTCCTAGGGGGGGTTCGCCCCTAGCCCCTGGCACCTGACACCTAACACCTTTTTGGTTCCGGCTGCGCCGGGTTAGGGTTTCGGATTGCGCGCTTGTAGTGTAGACTAATCGGCGGCACTTCGATGCATTGGGGGAGGCGCAGGGGGGCGCGGAGCGCATGACTCTTCTCGACCGTTGGTTGCGGCAGCCGCAGAGCGTATGGGCGCGCAAGGCGCTGTTCCAGGTCCACCTGTGGACCGGCATCGGCCTGGGGATCTATGTCCTGGTGATCAGCATTTCCGGCAGCGCGGTAGTGTATCGCAACGAGCTGCTGCGGATGTTCGCGAATCCGGCGCCGACCTTCACCGGCCCGGGCGAGCGGCTGACCCCGGAAGCCGTGGAGCAGTCCGCCAAACGTTCTTTCCCGGATCATGACGTGGACCGCGTGCTGCCGGGCAAGGACCCGAACCAGGCTGTGCTGGTCTGGCTGATCCACGGCGAAAGCCGGATGTCGCGTTTCTTCCACCCCTATACGGGCGAGGACCTCGGCCACTCGCAGACGCTCGGCTACCGCGCCGTCTCCTGGATCATTGATCTGCACGACAACCTGCTCTACGAGCGCAAGGGCCGCGTCGCCAACGGCATTGGAGCGATCTTCGCCACGCTGCTGGCCCTTACCGGGGCCGTGATCTGGTGGCCCGGACTCAAGAAGTGGCCGCGCAGCCTGATCCTCGATTGGAAAGCCCGAGGCGCGCTTTTTCACTGGAGCCTCCACAGCATGCTCGGCTTCTGGTTCTTCGCCTTCGTGCTGCTGTGGGGCGTCTCGGGGATCTATCTGGCGTTCCCCACTCCGTTTGACGCGTTCGTCGAGCGCCTCGATCCGATCGAGGAGGCCAGCACGGTCCCGCGCCTCGGCGACACGGCGCTCTACTGGCTCACGCGCCTGCACTTCGGACGCTGGGGCGGCCTGCTGACCAAAACGCTCTGGACCCTCTTCGGACTCGTCCCCGCAGCCCTGTTCATCACCGGCACTTATATGTGGTGGTGCCGCTCGCTGCGCCCCAGCCTCGACAGCCGCAAGGAACCCGCCGGCGCCGCTTCCGCTTCCTCCGTTCCGGTGGAGTCGAAGACCCCCCTCACCGGCACCCCGGCTTGATTTCCGTTCACCAAGTTTTTTATGTGCGGTGCGCAGCGAAGGACCTGGCGAGCGCGACCCGTGCATTGCTCGCGATAGAATAGCGCGTCCCTCTACGCAACCAGCAGGCGAGCCGGGCGACGAGGGCGCGGCCGTTCCTTCACCACAATCTCCACGTCGCGCCCCAGCAGGATCAGAAACCGCATCAGCCGTTCCAAAGAAAAGCCGGACAGGCGGCCTCGCAGTAGCGCCGAAACCTTCGGTTGATCCACCCCCAGGAGTGTCGCTGCCTCGGCCTGCGTCAGCCGCCGGCGTGAGATGATGGCGGCAATTTTCTGCGCCAGTTCCGCCTTGGCAAGTAGTTCTTCGGAGTTGGGGAAACCCAGGTCCGCAAACACGTTCCCGGACCCGATGCTGTAATCGTCTTTCCTGCGCATGCTAACTCTCCTGACTTCCGTGCAATTCCATCGCACGTTTCAGCCGCCGCCCAATCAGATCGAGGTCGGCCCTTGGAGTCGCAACTCCCTTCTTGGACTTCTTCTGGAATGCGTGAAGAACATAAATTCTCGCGGCGAGCCGAACCGTGTACACTGCCCGGAATGTATCACCCCGGTGGTCCGAAACCATCTCCAAAACACCGGGGCCAAAGCTGTGCAACGGCTTGGAATGGGGATGCTTGTCCCCGGTTTGCGCGAGATACAGCGCATATCCCATTTCTTCCCGAACCTCTGGCGGAAACTCCCGGAGCGCGGTCCGCGTATCCCATCCAGACAACCGGCTTGGGGGACGGAGGTTTCATTCGGAATGATATGCTAGTTCTAGCATACTGTCAATCTATGGGCGGGCCATACCGCAAATCCTACAGCTCCACCCTCCGCAGCCGCAGCGCGTTCGTGATGACCGAGACGGAGCTGAACGTCATGGCGGCGCTGGCCACGATGGGGCTGAGCAGCAGACCGAGGAAGGGGTACAGAACGCCGGCGGCGATCGGCACGCCGAGCGAGTTGTAGACAAACGCGAAGAAGAGGTTCTGGCGGATGTTGCGCATCGTGGCGCGGCTGAGCGCGCGTGCCCGGACGATGCCGCGCAGATCGCCTTGGACGAGCGTGATCCCGGCGCTCTCGATGGCCACGTCCGTTCCGGTGCCCATGGCGATTCCGACGTTGGCCTGCGCCAGCGCCGGAGCGTCGTTGACGCCGTCGCCCGCCATCGCCACCACGCGGCCTTGCGCTTGCAGACGCTTCACCTCGTCGGCCTTCTGCTGCGGCAGAATCTCGGCGCGGATCTCATCCATTCCGAGCCGGCGCGCCACGGCTGCGGCGGTTTGCCGGTTGTCGCCGGTGAGCATGACCATGCGGATGCCCGCTTGATGCAGCTTCGCAATCGCCTCGGGCGTCGAGGCTTTGACCGGATCGGCGACGCCGAGCAGCCCGGCGGCGCGGCCGTCCACGGCGACGAACATCACGGTTTGACCCTCCCCCCGGAGCGAGGCAGCACGCTGGGACAGGTCATTGAGAGCACTATCGAGAGCGCCTTCGAGAGCAATGCCACGCTCGCCAAAAAGCTTTTCATTGCCGAGAACAACACTCTTTCCGTCCACGGTTCCGACCACTCCGTGCCCGGTGACGGACTGGAACTCGGAAGCGCGCGTAGGCTCGACGCCTTGCGCCGTCGCACCTTGCACAATCGCCGCCGCCAGCGGATGCTCGCTGGCGCGTTCGAGGCCGGCCGCCAGGCGCAGGATTTCCTTCTCCTCGAAGCCCGGGGCGGAGACGACGGAGACCAAGCGCGGCTTGCCCTCCGTCAGCGTGCCGGTTTTGTCCACCACCAGCGTGTCCACTTTTTCGAGAAGTTCCAGGGCTTCCGCGTTCTTGATCAGCACGCCGGCCATCGCGCCGCGCCCCGTGCCGACCATAATGGACATCGGCGTGGCGAGACCCAGCGCGCACGGGCAGGCGATAATGAGCACCGCCACCGCGTTCACCAGGCCGTAGGCCATGCGCGGTTCCGGGCCGAACAGGCTCCAGAGGACGAACGTCAACACGGCAACCGCCACCACGGCAGGAACAAAGTAAGCAGCCACCCGGTCCGCCAGGCGCTGGATCGGAGCGCGGCTGCGCTGCGCTTCGCCGACCATACGCACGATCTGCGCCAGCAGCGTCTCGCCGCCCACGCGCTCGGCGCGCAGGATGAGCCCGCCGGTCCCGTTCACCGTCCCGCCGATCACGCGCGCGCCCGGCGCCTTCTCGACCGGGATCGGTTCGCCGGTGACCATGGACTCGTCCACGGCGCTGGCTCCTTCGACGACCACGCCGTCCACCGGAACTTTCTCGCCGGGCCGCACCCGCAGCAGGTCTCCCGGCTGCACGCGGTCGAGCGGGACATCCTCCTCGGCAGATGCGGTTCTTGCCGTTCCCTCGTTTCTTTCGGCTCCTTCGTTTCGAATCCGGCGGGCGGTTTTGGGGGCAAGTCCGAGGAGGGCGCGGATGGCGCTCGAGGTACGGCTACGGGCGCGAAGCTCCAACACTTGACCTAGAAGTACCAGTGCTGTGATCACCGCGGCCGCCTCGAAGTAGACTGCCACCTGGCCATCGTGTCCCCGGAACGCGGCGGGGAAAATGCCGGGCGTGACCGCGGCGACTAGGCTATAGAGGTAGGCCGTGCCGGTTCCGATGGCGATCAGCGTGAACATGTTCAGGCGGCGGTGGACGAACGAGGCCCAACAGCGCTCGAAGAACGGCCAGCCGCCCCAGACGACCACCGGCGTCGCCAGCGCGAGCTCGATCCAGCGCAGCAGTCCGCCCGAGAGCGTGTGCTGCACGGGCTGCCCGGGAAGGTGCGCCGACATTTCCAGAAACGCGACCGGCGCGGCGAGCGCGGCGCTGATCCAGAAGCGGCGCGTCATGTC
>CAYWWM010000087.1:0-8297 GCA_964461735.1 uncultured Solibacteraceae bacterium
ATTGACGACGAGAACCGCCTCGTGCACGGCGCGTTTCGCATGCCCGGCCGCTACGAAGGCCCGCCCGCGCACGTCCACGGCGGCATCATCGCGCTCCTGATGGACGAGGCGATGGGCAAACTCAACCGCCCCGAAAACATCGTTGCGCTCACCGCCGAAATGACCGTCGAATACTTGCGCCCCGTTCCGCTCCGCAAGAAGATCATCGTCGAGGCCCGCCCCGCGGATCACAACGGCCGGAATTACTGGCGCGAATGCACCATACGCGACGCGCAAGGAAATTTGCTCGCGCGCGGCAAAGGGCGGTTTGTGAAGGTGGCGGAGAGAGTGACGAGGAAGTAGGGAACACAAGCGCAGGCCTGCCCGGAGGTCCGCCGAAGGGTTCCTCGTCGCTCCGGCTCTTCGACGCTAGGGCTTTTCATCCTGCTCGTTCTCTTTGAAGAGATACTTGATGGATGGCTTATAGATGAGCAAGTTGGGACCGTTCTGGCGATGGACCTTGATGCAGCTGCGGTCGTACCACTCGATCACGCCGCGAATCTGCTCGCCGTCCTGCAAGACCACGACCATCGGCGTGCGGGCCTGCATTTGCTTAATGTAGTAAAAATTCTCGGCGTTGGTCTGCTCCGGAGGCGCAGGCTTCTTGCGCATCTGCGATCGCGGGCCGCCGCCGCCCATAGGCTCTTTCAAGTCCGTCAGAGACGGACGAATCAATTTCCGGTTCACTTTCTTCTCCTTATGCGGGTTAACTGTAAGTGTAGACCGTAAGGGCATCCCGGCTAGCCGGGATGCCACAAGTCGTTCCAATGCCCTGCGGCTTTAGCCGCTGAGGTTGGTCTGGTAAAGCTCCCGGAAAGACTTACCTCAGGCGCTAAAGCGCTCCCTCCACCGACTTTGATCGGCACGACTGAAGTCGTGCCCTTACAATTCCACAAATCGGTTTACACCATTTGTAAAACTGCTATAAAAAACTCACTTCTGCTCGGAAACACAGCCGCTCCTGGCGGCTCCGATTCTCGATTCGCAACCACGGAAAGCGCGACACCAAGACCCTCCGGTTCCTTGCCGCTGGCCGCCGAAGTATTCTGCCCGTCCGCGCGGATTGGCCTGCTGCCCGGCCGGGCAGCAGGGCTGCCGATATTGTCCGGCCCAAGGACGCCGCGCTTTCCGCGATCCTGGTTACTGCGCCCGGCGATTCGTCCCCAAGCTTACGGCGAAAGCCTCCAGCGAGATTTGCGCCGGAACATTGCGACGGAGGTTCTTTTCCATGTTCCCCAGCGCGGCAGCAGCTTGGCCTACCCTCTCCACGCCCAACGTGCGGGCAACTTCCGTCAACGTTTCCGGCCGGTCGGCGTTTCGAAGCGGCTCCCCGTCGGCTCTCGTCTCCATATGCAGAATATCTTGTAGAAGACTATATAGGACCTGGAGTAAATTTTCAAGCCCCTCCTTGGCGCGCGCCAGCTTCTGCGATTCGGCGAACAGCTCGGCGAAGTGGCGCGACTCGACCCCGGTCCGCAGAATGGTGAGCAGGGATTCCCGCACGGCGAGGTACTGCTCGAGGTCGAGCCGCACGGCACGGCCCGGGCAACCCTGCGCCACCGCCGCCCGCAGCAGGCGCTCTCGCTCGTCGTGGCCCACTCCGGCGCGGTCGAGAAACGCCGCGACCTCCCCGCACGGCAGCGGCGCAAACCAGAGCGGAACACACCGCGAGCGGATCGTGGGCAGCAGCGCCGCTTGGCGCGACGTGGTGAGCACCAACACGGCGTGCGGCGGCGGCTCTTCGAGCGACTTCAGCAAGGAATTGGCGGCCGCCGCGTCCATCCGGTCGGCGTCGGGCAGCAGAAAGATTTTCTTCCGTCCGCTCGCCGCCACAAACGCGAGCGACTCTTTGAGGTAGCGGCTCTGCTCGATCTGGAACAGGCGCAGCGGGCCGTTCGGAGCCAGCAGAACCACGTCGGGGTGGTTCTGGATGACCAGCGGAATTTCGCGCGGGCGCTTGGTGGCCCGCTCCCGTTCTTCTTCCGCTGCCTCGACGGCGGCCCAGCGGTCGTCGGCCAGCGCAATCGTGCCGCAGTGGCGGCACCGCCCGCAAAAATCCGTCTGCTTCTCCCTGCCGCTCTCGGTGCAGTGGAGCGCCTTGGCGAGCATCTGAGCGAGCGTGTACTTCCCTACGCCCGCAGGCCCGCAAAACAGCAGCGCGTGCGGCAGGCGGTCGCGGGACAGCATGCCCCGCAGCAGCTCCACCACGGGACGATTGCCGGCAAAGTCTTCAAAGCCCATGCGTTAGTTGTTAGTGGATAGTGATTGAAGAAGTGGATAGTGATTAGTGGATAGTGGAGAGCGGATAGTGAGTGCCGGGTCCTCTCTCCTTCCGGTTTAAGCTTCTGCTTTCCCCTATCCACTAATCACTATCCACTATTCCCTATTCACTTCCCCAAAATCTCGTCCACGGCCTGCCGCACTCGTTCGTGGACCTCGGCCATGCTTCCTCGCCCGTCCACGATGCGTACGCGGTTCGGCTCTTGTCGCGCGATTTCCCGATATCCCAGCCGAACGCGCTCGAAGAATTCGATCCCTTCCTGCTCAAAGCGGGTCGCAGGTTGGGAGGCGGCCCGGTTGCGGTCGCCGGTCCGGCGCACTCCGGTCGCGGGGTCCAGGTCGAGAATCACGGTCCCGTCGGGCCGCACCCCCTGGCATAGCCAATTTTCGAGACCGAGAATCACTTCGAGCGGCACCCCGCGTCCATAGCCTTGGTACGCCACCGACGAATCGGTGAAACGGTCGCAGAGCACCAGGTCTCCCGACTGCAACGCCGGAAGAATGAGCTGCTGAATATGCTGCGCGCGGGCGGCAAACATCAAGGCCAGCTCGGTGAGCGGAGTTACGCCGTCGCGCGCCGCATGCAGCACGATCTCCCGGACGTGCTGTCCGAGAGCGGTTCCGCCGGGCTCGCGGGTGGCCGTGACTCGAAAGCCTTTTCCCCTCAGCCGCTCGGCTTCGAGCGCCAGTTGCGTGCTCTTGCCGGAACCGTCCAGCCCTTCCAGCGTGATCAGCTTGCCAGGATACTTCAAAAGGGTTCTCTAGCGAACTGCGTTGCAGAATATGATAGCATTTCTCGCCATCCCGTATGCTGTTCTCCCGGCGGCAGGAAGTGGGACGTTTCCGGCCTGGTTGGGGTACGGGACGCCCCAGAAGCGGAGGCTTAGAAACCGGCTTGGACCCACTCACGGCTTTTGGCTTATTTGCGGTTACGGCCATGCTGGTATGCTACGCATTAGAACATCGGAGTCATTGGTTTATCTTCGGCTTTGCCGTGGCGTGTGCTCTGGGATCGGCCTACGGCTTTCTGCAGGGGGCTTGGCCGTTCGGCCTGGTGGAAGCTGTCTGGGCCGTGGTAGCCGGCCGCAGATGGCGGATCGCCGTGAAACGGTTCCGGTAGCCCGCAACGCGGCGACTCCCCGGCGAATCGAAGAATTCGGAATGCGTCGAGTTTCTGATGACGACGGCAGCAACCTTGGCGGCAAATATTTTTCGGGTGCGCGAGCAGATCGCCGAGGCAGCCATCCGAGCGGGGCGCGACCCGGCGTCGGTGCGTCTGGTGGCCGTGACCAAGACGTTTCCGGCGGAAACGGTGCAAGCCGCCTATGACTGCGGATTGCGGGACTTCGGCGAGAACCGCGTGCAGGAATTCTTCCAGAAACTCCCGAGCCTGCGCGTTTCCGGCGCCACGTTCCACCTGATCGGACACTTGCAATCGAACAAAGTTCATCCCGCGATGGCGTTTGACTGGATCCAGACGCTGGACAGCGAGCGCCTGGCGCGGCGGCTGAGCCAGGCCGCGTTGGAAGCGGGGAAAACGCTCCCGGCGCTGATGGAGGTCAAGTTCGGCGAGGAGGAAGCCAAGACGGGGGTTTCCGAAGTCGGCCTCGCGGAACTTGTCGCCACGGTCGCGCCGCTTCCAGCCTTGGAACTGCGCGGCCTGATGACCCTGCCGCCGTACACGGAGGACCCGGAAGGAGCGCGGCCGTATTTCCGGCGTCTGCGCGAGCTGCGCGACCGCCTGCAACAGTCCGGGTTCCCGAACCTGCGGGAGCTTTCCATGGGCATGACGCACGATTTTCGGGTGGCCATCGAGGAAGGCGCTACGATCGTGCGCGTGGGGACCGCGATCTTCGGGCCGCGGGAAAAGAAATGAGTGGTGAATGGTGGGTGGTGAGTGGATTTCCTGACATGATTCTTCGCGTGCGAGTGCAGCCGCGGGCCAAACGAAACGCCCTGGCCGGGCAGAGCGAGCAGGAGTGGAAGCTGTTGCTCACCTCCCCTCCGATCGAGGGCCGGGCCAATCAGGCTTGCGTGGAATTCTTCGCGCGCGGACTCCGGATTCCCCAGTCGCGCGTGCGGCTCATCGCCGGCGAGAAGTCGCGCCACAAAGTGCTCGAACTCGACGGCGTGAGCGAAGACGAGTTTCTGCGGTTCGCGACTCGGGCGGCGGACCGCCACTGAGTGTCGGAGGCCAAACGACCACTTCGATGTTCGTGCCGAGAAAGCTATAGGACCAGAACGGCCAGTGGGGTTATAGTGTCCATGAGGGCAGTTGGCAGGCGAGGTTCTCCAATGAAAAAGAAAAAGACGGCAAAGGACAGAAGCACACTGCGGGACACTACGGAAAAGATCGCATCCATCATTGAGGAGCGGTTGGCTAGATTCCCCGCCGCAGATCGAGACACCCGATTGCAGGAGATTCACAGAATTGCTTCGAAGGTTAACCGGTTTCCTTCCGAAAAAGCTTCAGGGCCGCAGCGAACTCTGGAGTCCCGTCTCTTAGCCCGGCCTCGCGAAGAATCGTAAGAAATGCACGTTCATCTCTTGCTCTAAGAACATTTCGCAAATCCGCTCGGAGCTTGGCGGCTTGCTTGCGTGCTTTTGTGTCAACGGGGCGTCGGCCGCGGCTTTCCTCCTCCCTTCTTACGTCACGAATGTCATTCTCCTCTGCCATGCTCTGCTCGACCTCCGTTAGCGCCCCACCACATAGCTAGATTTGCGAGGTGGTTCGAGTCAACGCTACACAGCATTTTCCAAACGGTCAAGGTTCCTTCCGGAGTACGCCTGTCGCCAATTCTGCGTATACTGGAATTTGATCTTACCTGTCGGGTGCTCTACCATGGACTTGGAAGCAATTCAGCGCGCGCTGCGGGACCAGGGTCTGGACGGCTGGCTCTTTTACGACTTCGACCACCGCGACCCGATTGCCTATCGCATTCTGGGGCTCGACGCCGAGCGCTTCGCCAAGCGCCGGTGGTATTATTTAATTCCGGCGCAGGGTTCGCCCCGGAAACTGGTCCACCGGATCGAGAACGGGCAGCTCGATTTGCTGCCCGGAGAAAAACGAGAGTACGCCGCGTGGGAGGCCCTCACATCGAACTTGCAGGAGATGCTCGCGCCGTTTCGTTCGATCGCCATGCAGTATTCCCCCAACAACCAGATTCCTTACGTCTCGCGCGCGGACGCGGGCACGGTGGAGCTGATCCGCAGTTTCGGGAACCGCGTGGTCAGCTCGGCCGACCTGGTGCAGCAGTTCGAGGCGCGCTGGTCGCCCGAGGCGCTCGCCTCGCACCTCGAAGCGGGAAGGCGGATAGACGGGATCATCGCGCGGACGTTCGCGGAAATCGGGCGCCGCGTTCGCGCCCAGGGCGCCACCGATGAGTACGCCATTCAGCAGTTTTTGCTGGAGGAATTTGAGAAAAACGAACTAGTGAGCGACGATCCTCCGCTGGTCGCCGTGAACGCGAACTCCGGCAACGCGCATTACGCCACGAGCCGCGAACGGGCGGCGCCGATTCGCGCCGGAGACTTCGTGCTGCTCGACGTCTGGGCCAAGCTGCGGCGGCCTCATACCGTCTACTATGACGTGACCTGGGTCGGGTTTCTCGGCGAGCGCCCGCCGGAGCAGCATGAACGCATCTTTGCCATCGTGACGGCGGCGCGCGACCGCGCGGTCGAGCGCGTGCAGAAAGCGGTCCGGGAGGGACGGCGCATCTGCGGCTGGGAAGTGGACCGGGCGGCGCGCGACTTCATCGCGCAGAGCGGATACGGAGAATATTTCGTGCACCGCACGGGCCATTCGATCGGAGAATCCGTGCACGGCAACGGCGCCAACATGGACGACCTCGAAACCCACGAGGAGCGGGCGATCCTTCCGCGCACGGCCTTCTCCATCGAGCCGGGAATCTACCTCCCGGAATTCGGCGTGCGCAGCGAGGTGAACGTCTACGTGGAGGAGCGCGACGCCCGCGTGACCGGCGCAATCCAGCGGGAGATCGTTCGCATCCCCACCGCGTAGCGGAAACGTGCAGGCTTGCCCTGAGCGAAGCAGAAGGGCTCGGGATGACAGCAGAGGCTTTCAATTCGGAGGTTAGAAGTTATTGCATAACCCTCTGGAAGCAGTTGTAAGGGCACGGTTTCAACCGTGCCGAAGCGGTGGATGGAAGAGTTCGGCTTCAGCCGCTGAGGGCCAAAAGACGGACCTCAGGGGCTAAAGCCCGGATTCTTTCGACTGGCTGTCGGCACGCCTGAAGGCGTGCCCTTACGGTGGTTCAAAGAGGTAATGCAACGCCTCTAGTGAAGGAAACCGTATGGCGTCAAAAGAAACGGTCTCGAACCCTCCGCCGAAAGCGGAGCTGCCCGTGGGAATGCTGCTGGCGGCTTGCATAGTGCCCGGCGGAGGACACTTCTGGCTGCGGCGCTGGGGCCGGGGCGCGATTCTGCTGGGCGCCGTGGGCACGATGTTCCTGGCGGGATTGCTCATGGAAGGCCGGTTATTCCGGCTCGAACCCGGGAACATCGTCGAAACGCTCGGTTTCCTGGGCGATCTGTGCTCCGGGCTGTTCTATGTGGTGGCGAAGATGGGCGGCCACGAGAGCGCGGCCGTGGCCTCTCCCATCGCGGACTATGGCACCAAGTTTCTGCTGGTGGCGGGACTGCTGAACGTGCTGTGCGTCTTGGACGCCTACGACATCGCCGTCGGCAACAAGGATTGAGAACAGCCCACGCCACAGAAAGCGTGCCGTGGCTACCGATTGCAGAAACGATCTCGAGTATGCTCTCTCATTTTACGGCTGCATTTGTCTTTGCGTTGTGCACCGCCGTGGTCTTCGGCGTCACCAGCCGCAACACCGACCGCGACCGGCTGCTCTACGGGGCCTGGGTGTTCGGCCTGTTCTTCCTCATCACCTTCGGCGCGTCCTGGCTGATGTATTTCCTGCATGGGTAGGGAGTGGGGATCAGAGCCGCAACCGCGAGGGAGCGGGGGTTCATCCAGCAGTTTGCGTCAAACAGCCAAAACCCCCGCTTGCTGACGCGCGCAGCTCGGACTTGCTCGTCACTTGTCACTCGTCACTCGTCACTGCTTTCTGATTCCCGCCGTCCAGTTCAGAATCACCGTGATGGGCGAGCCGGCCTCTTCCGACGCCAGGTTGAGGAGAAACCGCTGGCCATCTGCCGTGACATCGTACCACTGCCGGGGGTCGGGCCCCGCGAGTCCC
This sequence comes from uncultured Solibacteraceae bacterium, assembly GCA_964461735.1. Classification (GTDB taxonomy): domain Bacteria; phylum Acidobacteriota; class Terriglobia; order 2-12-FULL-54-10; family 2-12-FULL-54-10; genus CAYWWM01. Next base: position 7,542 of record CAYWWM010000087.1, read on the forward strand.
TGAAAAGGAAGGCGCGTCTGGAAGAGCGGCGTGGGAACGTCGACCTCCAATCCCCCACTTGCGGGAACGCGTCGCACGGGGGCTGCCATCAGTTTCAGATCAGAAGCAACATAGTATAGTTCCTGGCCGTCTCCCCGCCAGCGAGGCTGCAACCCGCCGTTGGTCGAGACTTGCCGCTTGCTCCCTGGCATGGGGAAGCTCTGGATGTACACCTCTGGCCGTCCCGCTTCATCTGAAGCGTATGCAACCCATCGTCCGTCCGGGGAAAATTGAGCGTGGCTTTCGTTGGCCGGTGTTTGCAAGTATGGGAACGGTCTCCGATCACCTTCCAGAGGCAATATCCACAGGTCCAAGAGGGTCTTCTCCCCCGGAGTAATGTAAACCAGGAACCGGCCATCCGAGGACCAGTCTTGGAGATTCAGAATGGGATTGCCGGGATTCTCGAAGAGTAGTTCCTCGTTGCCGACGCCGCTGGAGTTTTTTCGATAGAGGTTGTAGCGTCTGCCGCCCGGTCGGTTAGATCGGAAGATGATGCGGCTGCCCTCCGGCGCCCACTGCGGGGAGCTGTCCCGCGCCGGATCAAAGGTGAATCGGGAAGTCGGGCCAGAATCAACATCCCCCAGCCAAAGGTCCTCACCGTTATTGGGACCACTCTGGATCGCGAGTCGTTTCCCGTCGGGGGAGAGTTCGGGATTTTGGCGGTAACGGGCCGGCGGGCCGAGCACGCCTAGTTGCCGGCCAGCTCGGTCAAACCAC
>CAYWWM010000088.1:0-8246 GCA_964461735.1 uncultured Solibacteraceae bacterium
CCGCTTCCCGTCGGGCCGACAATCGCCACCGTGCTTCCGGCGGGGATCACGAGATGGATGTCGCGCAGCACCGGACGGCCATTGTGGGCGTTGTAGGCGAAGGTGACTCCCCGAAATTCAATTTCCGCACCGCGAACCTCATCCCGGCTCTCTTTCCGTCCATTATCGCCAGTCGAAAGAACGGAAGGAACCGAGCCCTTCGAATCCCCGCGCGCCAGCCCCGGGCGATCCGCGATTTCCGGCGGCTCGGCCAGGATTTCATTCAACCGCGCGAGGGAAGCCGTGCCCCGCTGGTAAAGGTTGACGACCCAGCCGAGCGCGACCATCGGCCAGGCGAGCTGCCCCATGTAGACGTTGAAGGCGACGAACGAGCCGATGCTGATGTTGCCGCTCGCCACTTCGCGGCCGCCGACCCAAAGCACGGTCACGGCGACAAGGCCCATCAGCACTTCGAGCGACGGGTAGAACATCCCCCAGACCCGGATGAGCTTCTGGTTGCGCGCCACGTAATCCGCGTTCAGCTCCTGAAACTGTTTGAGGTCCGCTTCCTCCTGCGCGTAGGCGCGGATCACGCGGATGCCCGCGAGGCTCTCCTGCACTTTGGCGCTGAGCGTGGACATCATCGCCTGGATGGTCTCAAAGCGTTCGTGGATCCTCCCTCCGAAATAGGTGACCACCAGGGCGATCACGGGAGCGAGCGCGAAGCAATAGAGCGTCAGCCTGACGCTGATCTGGAGCATGATGACGACGGCGGCGGAGAGCAGGACGATCGTGCGAGCCGAGTACATGATGCCCGGGCCGAGCATCATCCGCACAGCGTTCAGGTCGTTGATGCCCCGCGACATGATGTCCCCGGTCCGCGTGCGCTGAAAGTAGCTCTGGGACAAGCGCGTCAGACGGCGGTAGAGAGCGTTCCGCAGATCGTACTCCACGTCGCGGGAGATTCCGATCAGGATCATGCGCGTCCAGAACAGAAAAAATCCCTTGCACAGCGCCGCGCCCAGGAGCAAACCGGAGTAAAGGAGCAGCTTTTCGGCGGTCAGTGTCTGGCGGATATCGTCCACCGCGAAGCGGATGATCTGCGGCACCGCCACCCAGAACGCCACTTCTCCCAGCAGCGCCGCGAATCCCCAGGCGTACTGCCGCGCATAGGGACGCAGGAACGGGAAGAGCGGTTCCAGATTCTGACGAATCGTTTTTGCCATGGGTCAGCAGCGGCGGAAAATGTCGCCTGCAAGTCTGATTATATATCGGATTATATAAGAGAAGGACGGCGCGGGGCGAATGCTACGCGCCCGCCGCGGCGCTGCCTTTGCCAATGAGAATGATGGCGAGAGCGGCCAGAATGTAGCCGACCAGGTGGTAGTAGTTCATTCGTCCGCCTACCCAGGCGAACTTGATCAATTGCGCGATGGCCGGAAAGAGAACGACCAAGGTGGTAATCGCGAGCAGATTTCCCCCGCTGGTGTAGGCGCCGACATAGAACAGGTCTGCGACGAAAAACAGCGCGCCCACCGCGATCACAATGGGCGCGTCGGCGCGGCTCGGCAGCGTGAGATTCTGACCCGTCAGATACAAATATCCCAACCCCGCCACGGCCAGCGGAGCCAGCGTAAAGTACCAGTACACCAGCAAGCCCATCGTGCTGTACTTGGACAACCTTACTTCCAAGAGAACATTCTGGAGCGCATACAGCCACATCGCGGCAAACGCGTAGAGGACCGGACGACTGAACATTGATCACCTCATCGGGAAGGAGCACACTCAGATATAATAAACCCGAATCATGACGACTCTTTCCTTGCGCGCGGGACAACTTCTCTGGATCGGGTTTGAAGCGGACTCCTGGGACGCTCCTCTCGAAAATCTGTTGCGCGAGATCCGTCCCGGCGGCGTGATCTTTTTTCAGCGCAATGTCGTGGAAACGGAACAGTTCCACACCCTTGTCCGGCAGGTCACGGAAGTTTTGTCGGAGGCTGCCTCGCCTCCCTTTCTCGCCGTTGACCTCGAGGGCGGGAAAGTAGACCGATTCCGGGAGTTGCTTGCGCCGCTGCCGCCGGCGCGCGATGCCGCTCGGGCCGGGATGGCGCGAGAGCTGGGACGAGTTGCGGGCAGGGAAGTCGCTTCTTTTTCTCTCAACGTGGACTTTGCGCCGGTGCTCGACGTTGCGTCTCCCGCGTCCGAGCCGGTGCTGGGAAGCCGCACGGCGGGGGAATCGCCCGAGCAGGTGGCGCGCTTCGGAGAAGAGTTCCTGGCCGGCCTGGCCGAGTCCGGAATTCTTGGCTGCGGGAAACATTTTCCCGGCCTCGGCAGCGGGTGTCTCGACTCTCACCTGGCCATGCCTCGGATCGAAAAAGATGCGGCCCAGCTTTGGGAGCACGACTTGTTCCCTTTTCGCGCTCTCGCTTCCCAGTTGCCGATGGTGATGGTCGCGCACGCGGCCTATCCCGGGCTGGAGCCCAGCGCGGCTTCTTCGTCGCTCCCGCCTGCGAGCCTATCTCCGCAGATCGTCACCGACCTGCTGAAGCGTAAGATTGGCTTCGGGGGGCTGGCTCTTTGCGATGACCTGGAGATGGGAGGCGCGCTGGAGGGACGCACGGTCGGGGAAGCGGCCGTCGAGGCGCTTGCCGCCGGATGCCACATGCTGCTCGTGTGCCGCTTTGCCGGAAACATCCGCGCCGCGTCTGAAGCCCTCGTCCGAAGGGCGGAGAGCGACTCCACTTTTCGAGCCAGAATGGATCGCACATCGCAGAAGATCATGCGGATGCGACAGCAACTTTTGCCCAAGCAGCCTCCCTCCAGACATCCCACCGGCGACGAGTTGCGCGCGGAAATTCAGGCGCTTAGCGCCGCCATCCGGCGGAGACTTTCCACGGACACCGGGAAGGGAATAGAGGTCTGATGCTGGTGGCCGGCCTGATGAGCGGAACCTCGGCAGACGGCGTGGATGTCGCCCTGACTGAGATCAACGGCCTGGGCTGGAAAACCCGGGTTCGCCTGCGCACGTTTGCGAGCGTGCCCTATCCACCTCCTGTCCGCGCCGGGGTCTTGGAGATCGCGGGCGGGGCGGCGGTTTCAGTCGCCGAAGTTTCCCAGTTGAACTTCCTGTTGGGAGAACTCTTTGCGCGGGCCTTACGGATCGTGTGCCGGCGCGCGGGCATTCCCCTGGAACGAATCGCGCTGATCGGCTCGCACGGCCAGACGATCTATCACCAGCCGCGCCCCGCTCGCTTCTGCGGCGCGCCGGTGCGCTCCACGTTGCAAATCGGCGAGCCCGCAGTCATCGCCGAGCGCACGGGGATCACCACGGTCGGCGATTTCCGGCCCGCCGACCTTGCTGCCGGAGGTCAGGGAGCGCCCCTGGTTCCTTTTGTAGACTACCTGCTGTTCCGCCATCCGCGACGCGGCCGGATCGCTCTCAACATCGGCGGGATCGCCAACCTGACTGCGATCCCGGCGGGCGGGCGCGCCGAGGACGTGGTCGCCTTCGACACCGGTCCCGGCAACATGCTGCTGGACGCTCTGGCTGCGCTCGCGACGCAAGGCCGCGCGCAGTTCGACCGCGGCGGCCGCCTCGCTGCTCGCGGCCGGATTTCCGAGACCGTCCTGGCGCGCCGGTTGCGCCAGGCGTATTTTCACCGGCCCCCGCCGAAAACCGCCGGGAGGGAACAGTTCGGCCGGAGTTACCTCTCCAAACATTTCCTCAATCACTTCGGCTCGTCGCCGCAGGGCATCCGAGATGCGCTCGCCACGGCAACCGCGCTGACCGCAGAATCCATCGTCCAGGCGATTGCCACACTTGTGCTTCCCAGATTTCCGATTACGGATTGCATTGTTTCGGGCGGAGGCGTAAGGAACCGTTTTCTGATGCAGGAGCTGGCAGCGAGGCTTGCGCGGCTAGAGGAAGCAGGCTCACCCCCGATCCAGATTTCGGTTTCGGAATCCGCCGGCATGCCCGCCGACGCCAAGGAAGCCGTTGCGTTTGCGATACTTGCTTACCAAACATTTCACAAGGAACCTTCCAACCTGTGCTCCGCAACGGGAGCGCGCCATGCCGCCATTTTGGGGAAGGTGGCCTATGGGCAGGCGTAAGAAATGAAGCGGAGGTCAAGAAGTCAGGAGTCTGTTATCCGCTTCTCGGGATAGCCGGCAGCGTTGCTCTGGCCGGCTCCTGCACCTCCGCGGGGCGCACAATATCCTGGATCTGCCAGCGGTCGTAGCGGGTCAGCAACAACAATCCGGGGATCATCGCCAGGATGGAGATGGCGAAGTAGTTGGTCCATCCCACGGCCGCTTGCAGGTAGCCCATCTGCCCCTGTACCAGGATGCGGCTTTGCGCCATGATGCTCGTCAGCAGGGCATACTGCGTGGCCGAGTAGCGCTTGTCACAGATGGCCAGGAAAAACGCCGAATACGCGGCGGTGCCCATGCCGCTGAAGAAAAATTCGGAAAAGACCGTGACCGCCAGCAGGGTGTAGTCGCGGCCGATGTAGGTCATCGCCACGAAACAGATTCCCACGATTCCCTGGAGGACGCCGAAGACCCACAGGGAGCGCTTCATGCCGATCTTCACCATGATGAGTCCGCCCACCACCGTGCCGGCCAGGCCGGCGACAATGCTCACGGTCTTGCGAATCGCCCCCAGCTCGGTCAGGGTAAAGCCGGTCTGGAGGAAGAAGGTGCTCATCAGGGCCTGCGCCACGTGGGCGTCAATCTTGTAAATCAGCGCGAAGAGCAGAACCTGAAACGGCGCCGGCCGTCCGAAGAACTCCTTGAGGGGCTGCCAGGAGGCTCGCAGCAAGGACTGCGGCTTTTCCCTTGGCAACTCGATCTCTGGGGCGATCCAGGTGGCGAACAGGCCCGTGACCATGGTAGCCGACATCACAAAATACACGATGCGCCACGAAACGTAATCCGCCAGGATCAGCGCGATGCCCCCGGCAAAGAAGGTCGCCAGCCGATAAAACACCACGTAATACGAAGAGCCCGGCCCGCGCTCCTCCGGAAGAAGCATGTCGGTGCGATAGGCGTCTACGACGATGTCGTGGCTGGCGCTGTAAAACGCCACCAGGATGGCGGCAAGCGCGGTGAGCGTTAAAGAAGACGCCGGATTCGAAAGCCCCAGGACCCCGATGCTGATGAGCAGCAGTAGCTGAAAGAGAAAAATCCAGCCGCGCCTCCGTCCCAGGAAGGGAAGGCGGTAGCGGTCGAGCAGCGGCGCCCAAAGAAACTTCCAGGCGTAGGGAGTCTGCACATAGGCGAACAGGCCGATGGTGGCAATCGAAACCCTCTCCACAGTCAGCCAGGCTTGCAGTACCTCGTTGACCAGCGTGAACGGGATCCCAGCGGCAAACCCGTGCAACGCAACGACAAGGAGGCGCCTGTTCAGCAGTGCCGACAGCATTCCCATGGGGCCACGGTAGCACACCCCCTATCCCTCATCCAATCACGGAACCGGCATCGGCCTGTGCACCAAAAGGTGCAGGAGGGACGGCAGTCCGTGGAGGCGTGGGGAACCGGCAGGCGAGCGGGGCTTTCCAGAGAATCGCAAGGTCCGATAATGGATATTATGTCAAGTAAAGAAACCGCTCAGCGATTGGCCATTGTCTTGATCTCCCTTAAGCCCAGCAGTTGCGCGTCGGCAGTTACCAGGGTTAAATCGAGGACCAGAGCAGTCGCGGCCAGCAAGCGGTCTACGGGGTGCGGCAATGGGAATTGCTGCGAGGCGATTGCGATTTCGTGTGTTAGAGGGGCCTCCCGAAGATTTCGCGTTGCCAATGCAAGCCAGTCCGTCAAATCTCCCGAGATTTCAATTCGTCTCTTGGCGTAGAGAGCCAGCGCCTCCCAGGTGCTGACCGGAGACAACCAGAGCTCGTTTCCTGGATCATCCAGTTCGCGGATCAGTCGCCGCCCGAGGCGCTCCGGCTCCCGGAGGCTCCAGAGCCAGATGTGCGTATCGAGCAGCAGCCTCAATCGCGCAACGCCTCAATATCGTTGAGATCAATGACGGGAGAAACGATGTCGCCAGTAATTTCCATCTTGCCCGCCATAGAGCCAAGCCAGCTCTTCTTCCGCTTCGCAGGCGCCGGCGGAAACACTTCCGCAACGGGCTTGCCATAGCGCGTGATGCGGATGGGCCTCTTCGTCTTCCGCACCTGTTCGAGGAGGCCCAGGCACTTGGCCTTGAATTCGGAAATCGCCACTTCTTCCATAGTCCTTCTCATTCCAAGATAAGCATACTATGGTCAAGATAAGTGGTCAACATGGTTTCTGGGGCGAAGTTTGCGGCAGAGCGGTATCTTACGAGCTGCGGACCGGCGCCGCAGACGAAGCGAGCTCCACTGCTCCCTGAGCTGCCAGGGCTTCGATTTCGGACGGCGAGAGCCCCAGGAGCTTTTCGAGAACCAACTCGGTGTGCTCGCACAGCAGCGGTTCGGGCGTAGGAGCGGCGGCGGGAGTTTCCGACAGCGCGAAGGCAGGCATCTCCACGTGGTGCGGGCCGACTTCGCGGTGAGAGACTTCTCCCCAGTGGCCGCGATGCGCGAGCTGCGGGTCACTGAACAAGTCGGCGATGGAATTGACTTTCGTGGCGTGCACGCCAACCTTTTGGAGCTTCTGCATCAGGTCTTCGCTGCGCTGACGGCGGGTCCATTTGGCGAGCAGTGTGTCAAGCTCGGCTTCGGTTTCCTTGCGAGCAAGCTGGCTCGCAAAGCGGAGGCTTTCGGCCCACTTGGGTTTGCGCATGGCCTTGACCAGCCGCTGCCACTCGGCGTCGTCGAACACGCTGATGGCGATCCAGCTATCTTCTCCCCTGTGGCCCGGAGACTGCCCTCGGCAGGGGTAGACGCCGTGCGGGGCGGCGAAGTCATGGCGGTTGGCCCGCCGCGTGGGAGCGGTGCCCAACAACTGGTGCTCCAGAATCCCGGGGGCGACGAATTGCACTCCATTCTCATACTGCGACAGATCAATGTACTGCCCACGCCCGGTGCGTCGGCGATGTTCCAGCGCCGCCAGGATGGCGACGTAACCGTAGCCCACGGCAATGTAATCAATGTAAGGCCCGTAGACGATCACCGGCGTCCCGCCCTCTTCCCCGATCAGGTGGGTAAAGCCGCTCAAGGAAGTGAGCTGCGACCCGAAACCGGGATGCTGCGCGCGGGGGCCGGTCTGGCCCAGGTTGCAGGTGCTGAGCATGACCAGGCCGGGATTGGCAACCGAAAGTTCCTCATAGCCTAACCCCAGCCGCTTCATGGTCCCGGGGGTGAAATTCTCAATCACGACGTCGGCTTTGGCGGCCAGTTTGCGCGCGATTTCCATACCGGCTGGCACTTTGAGATTGAGGCCGAGGCTGTGAACGCTGTCGTTGTTCATCGCGAAGACTCCGGAGCGGTTCGGCCCGGGAATGTTGTCCTTGAACGGCGGATAGTGCGTGCGAAACCCGTCGAGGCGCGCGCGCGATTCGACCTTCACCACGAACGCTCCGCAGTTGGCCATGTACTTCGCCACGCACGGACCCGCTGCAAAGGCCGCAAACTCGACTACCACAACGCCGTCTAATGCTTGTGCTTTCATGAAACCCCAAAACTAACCACAGAGGCACGGAGGCACCGAGAAAATTAAAACACAAAGAAATTCAGAGAGCTTGGTTGTGCTAGGGCAATCTCTATCTCTCCGTGTTCTCTGTGTCTCTGTGGCTAAATCACCCTCGCGCCTCGCAGACGGTTCAACTGCTCTTCCCGGAAGCCCAGCTCACTCTGGAGAACCTCCTGCGTGTGCTCCCCCAGCAACGGCGGGCGCAGGTGGACTCCGCAGTTCATGTCCGAGAATTGAACGAAAGCTCCTGGAAACCGCACGGGTTCGGCGCGTCCCGGAAACTCCAGGGACTGCCAGAAGCCGCGCGCCGCCAACTGTTCGTCGGCCAGAATGTCATCCGCCGAAGAGATCGGGTAGCCCAGCATCCCGCGTTCAACTGCTTCTTTCAGAAATTCCGCTTTCGTTCTGTCCCGAAAGAACTTGCCAATCGCGCCTTCCATCCGATCCACTTCCTCCTGCGTCATCGTGTAGACATCGAATTCGTTCCAGTTTTTCTGCTTCAGGAAGTCGGGTGCCATGCCGTGGCTGTCCATCCATTCCGTCAACGCGCGGTTGGTCTTCTGTCCGGCGGGACCGCCGTAGATGATAAACGTGAGGTAGCCGTCGCGGCACGGCCAGACGGTGCGGAACTTCGCGCCGGTGATGGTGCGCCC
>CAYWWM010000089.1:0-662 GCA_964461735.1 uncultured Solibacteraceae bacterium
TTAAGGAGCTCGCCGATACCTGGCTGATTACCTCCGACACGACAGATGTGTCTCCGTTCTCCGATGTTTTCCCCAACGCGGAAGCGGACTTGAATATCATTCGCCGGCGGAGCCAGACTAAATTCGGCAAGGTCACGATGCCCATCCGATTTCGCGTGGTGGTGAAGAAGTAAGGCCAGTAGGGGGCGGGTAAAAGGGGGATTTTCCCCGCCCGCCAGACCTCGTGGACTCTCGTTCCGAAGGAGGACGGGACCTACGGCTGGACAACCACCGTCACGGCGTTGCTGTTGCGAGACCCAGCCTGAATCATCACCGTTACATTGCCAGCGGGGACCGAGTCCGGAAGGCGCGCGTTTACCTGATAGAGTCCGGCCCAGCCCGGCGCCAGCCCGGCGTAGGTGACCGGCGCATCCCGCCCGCCAATCGTTACTCTGACCGGCAGCATGCAGTGCGACAACGGAGAGGCAGCCGCCGGGGAACCGGCAGGAACCGGCGGCGCGACCGGGCCGAGGCCCGTCGCATAGATCACCAACGTCGCACCCGGCACAGCGGCAAAAATGCCGGGGGCAACCGGCGCCATGGCAATGCTCTCGGTGGCCGTAGAACCCGCCGGCGTGGTCACGATTACCGAGGCGGGGCCGGCGGGCGGGTTGAACGGCAAC
>CAYWWM010000089.1:672-8235 GCA_964461735.1 uncultured Solibacteraceae bacterium
CGGCAAAGATCACCTCGGCCGGAGCCCCGTCCAGGAAGACGTTTATCGGAGCCAGAAGGCGGTGCAGCGGTTCCGCGGTGGCTCCCGGCTGTCCGGTCACTACAGTTGGGCTCACGGGGCCTAGCCCGGCGGCAAAAATCTGGAGCAGCGAGCCCGCTCGCGCTGGATTGGACGGCGTGTTGAGAGTGCCGTCCTGGTTGAGCACGACTCCCGCCCCCGGTAAGCTCGCGGGCGCCAGGAAAATGCCGGGGGCCTCGCTGGCCAATTGCACGGTGGTGACGGCGCTCGTCAGCCCCGTTGCTCGGACAACTATCGCAGCCGTTTCCCCGGCGATCTCCCAGGGCATTTGAAAATTGATCTGCCGGGGAGAGACAAAGAACAGCGGGACAGGAATCCCGTTCACCAGCACCTCGGTGCCTCCCAGAGTCGTCGGCAGCGGGGCGCTGCTGGCCATGGCTGTGGCGCGCGACAGGCCGGTCCCGAACAGCGAAACCAGAGAGCCGGGGCTTAGCGGGGCTGCGGAGGCCAAGCTGGCTCCGTTGACGATTCCACCGGCATTGACGGCGGGAGGGCTGACGCGGAGGGAAACTTCGATCAGTTGAGGGCTGTTGACGGCGTTGGCGCTGAGCATCGCTTCCACGCGGATGGTGGCTCGGTGGAGGCCGGCGGGCAGTCCCGCGGGGTTTACCGTGACCGTAGCCGCGGCAGGTGCCGCGCCTTCGGGAGTGACCCTAAGCCAGTTGCCGCCGGTTACCCGCGTCCTCCAGCCCAGCACCCCGCTTCCCGTGTTGCGAATCTCGAAGGTTTGGTCGGCCGGCAGGACGTCCGGGGCCGCGGCGAATTCCAGGTTGGTCCGGGAGACGGCCAATTCCGCACGCAACCCGTGGTAGCGCCCGAGAAGGTTCGCGGTGATCCGCTGCAGCCGGGCGTCGGGAATGTTGGGACAGGAGCCCCCGCACCACGCGCCGAACCGGTCCAGGCCCCATCCCCACCAGATGGTTCCCGCCGCGAACACCCAGCTTCCGCTGGCCGCCTGATAGATCGTGGAGTGGGAAATCAGACTGCAATTGCCCGCCTCATTGCAAACCGGCGATCGGGACAACACCACTAAGCCGGGAGGCGTGTGGCCATTGTTGTGTACAAAGTCGAATTCATAGCCCACAATGGTGGGAATTCGGTCGCCATCCCGCAGGCCGGTTCCTTGAAACACCCAATGGCTCGTGTTGGCGGCCACCCAGTCAAAGGGGGTGCGTGCGGCGTTGAACGAATCGCCGAACATTTGACCCAGCAAGCTGTTTTCGGGGCGGTTGACGGGAGGCTCGCGAAAGCGCACCGTGACCTGGCTGAAGTTCCCGAATTGGGTCGGCTCTCTCCCGAATAAGGGGTCCCGAAAAGCTTCCTTGTAACAGACCTGGACGCGATTGGACCCCACGGGCGAGCCTTCGAAGCGAATCTGCCAGTAGATATCATTCGCGCCAAAGAAGCCCAGGTGCACGCCGCGCTGCAGAGCACTTTCCACCGTGGCGCGCATCTCGCGCGACCAGTACTCATCGTGGCCGATGGAGATCCAGGCCCGGTGACGCAGCAGAGATTCAGGGCGGGAATGCGTATCCACGCTGGTGCTGTACGCCGCGTCGAACCCTTCTCTTTCCAGCCAGCGGATCGTCTGGTATTCGAACCACAACAGCGGCGTGAGCGGGTCCGCGAAGGGCCGGTCAAAGGACACCTTGAAGGCGCGCTCCCCGATGCCGTCCCCGGTGTCATCGCTGCTGTTGAACTCATACAGGCTCTTGCCGCCCCAGTTGTTGTAGGCCTGATGCGTGGTGAACGGAATCTGCACCAGAAACGGGGCGGCGCTGTGGTCGTCGCGCACCACGAAATAGAGGGCGGACTGAAACCCCGCACTGCTTTCCGTCAGCTTGGCCCAGTAAACGCCGGAGGGCCAGTCGCTCGGGATGGTCAGCGGGAAGCTTGGCTGCCAGTTCGAGCAACTGGTCATGCGGCTGGCGGAATCGAACAGACAACGGGGCTGCACGGCGCCCGGCAACGCGCCCGAGGACAGATAAAAGCGGCCCCCGGTTCCCTGATACCAGCCGAGCCGGTAGATATCAATCTGGAATTGCGGGGCTGCCGTGTGGACGTAGAAACGAATCTGCTCGCCGGGCGCTACGCTCGCCGCCGATGCGAATCCTTCGATTTTCGTGCGATCCGGCTGGGTGGGAATCCAGGCTTCGGTGCCGGGCAGCAGGTTTTCTCGCAGCACGACATTGGCATGGCCGGGCGCACACGGCAACAGCAACACGGCCAGCAGCAGAATCCTACGCATCGCGCGGCTCCAGAGTATTTCGAGGGGCGCCAAGCGCTATCGTAGCAGAGCGCGCCGTGACGGTAAAGACGGCCGTGCCGGCAAGGTTCGGTTGGGAGGTGAGAAACCGGCGAAGCGGGAAAGCAAAAATCGGGCACGGATACTTCCCCCAAACCCTCCTTGGGTGTATCATGAAAGACGCCAAAAGGTGAGCTTCTATAATTTTCGACTGGAGTGTGCAGCATGATCGGGGAAACACTCTCGCATTTCAAGATCATTGAGAAGCTGGGGCAAGGTGGGATGGGTGTGGTCTACCGGGGAATGGACCTGAACCTCGACCGGCCCGTCGCCATCAAGGTGCTGCCACCGGAAGTGCAGCAGGACGAAGAAACGGTGGCACGCTTCCTGCGGGAAGCGAAGACGGCTTCCAAGCTGCAACATCCGGCCATCACCACGATTTACGAGTTCGGGGTCAAGGACGATCTCCGCTATCTGGTGATGGAGTACATCGAGGGCAAGACCCTCAAGCAGCTTCTCAAGAGCGGCAGTTTTCCGGTGCGGCAGGCGGTCGAGGTCGCCTTGCAGGTCGCCGACGCGCTCAGCCTGGCGGGCGAAAAGGGGATTATTCACCGCGACATCAAATCGGAAAACATCATGCTGACCGACCGGGGCCAAGTGAAGATTCTCGACTTCGGGCTGGCGAAAATGGTGGAGAAAACAGGGCGGTTCGCCCCGGACCAGTTCCAAACCACGGACGGGTCGGTCCGTGGGACCATCACGCACATGTCGCCGGAGCAGGCCCTGGGGGCGGAAGTGGACGCGCGCACCGACATCTACTCGACCGGCGTCGTGATGTTCGAGATGACCACCGGGGAGATTCCCTTCAGCGGCTCCTCGGCCAATGTGGTGTTGGCCAAGATCCTGAACCAGCCGGCCCCGCCTGTGTCCGAGATGAATCCGGAGATTCCGCCCTCTCTCGAAAAAGTTATTCGCAAATGCCTGGAGAAGAACCGGGACCAGCGCTATCAGAACGCCGCCAACCTGCTCCAGGATTTGAAGGCCATCAAGTACGAAGTGGAGAAATCGAGGGGCTGGAGCTCGACCGTGGTGCTGCCGTCGGCGGGGAAGGCGCCGAAGGTGGAAAACCTGCAGGCATTGATTCCCAGCGCGCCTACCGCTCCCGGGAGCGTTCCACCGTCCGTTGCCGCGACGACGCCCGTCCAGCCCACCCCGGGAGCCAGCGGGCCGCTGCTCGGCGGAACCACGACCGCCGTTCGCAAGGCGCTCACCCAGCAGCAGAAGGAAGTATCGCGCCCGGTGCGCGTGGCGGTTAATTCAGGCATTCTGCTGTCGAAAATCCTCCGTACCGCGGCCGGGTGGGCGGGCGGTCTATACGCCCTTGCCTGCGTGGTTCTGTTTGCGATGAGCCTGCTGCAGCCCGAGCAGTTGCGGAGCCTGGAACAGGTGCTGCCGTGGCTGCGGAGGGTTCTGGGTCCGGGACTGGAGTTGGGGGGCAGCCTGCTTTCCTTCCCCCTGGTGTTTGGAAGCACGGACTTTCTCCCACTGGCTCTCGGCGTGCTGATCTTCGTGGCGCAACTGAGCGTCTGCACCGGCTTGGAACAATTGGAGGACGCTCTGCGCCGGATCATCGAGCGCAAGGCCCCGGTTGCTGCGGGCGCCTTCCAGCCCACGCAGCAGCAGCTGCTCACGCCGGCTTCGATGTCACGCATGTCCCTGCTCCGGGAATACGCCGTGGCCAAGCGCATGCTGAGCGAGGCGCAGCGCGAAATGGCGTTCCTGTCGGTGGACGTGGTCGGCTCGACCAAGATGAAGCTCGGCGAGGACAAGATCACCATCGAGCATGCCTTTGCCGAATACAAGAAATTCCTTCAGCGCATCTTTCACGAATGCAAAGTTCACAAGGTCGCCTGGACGCCTGACGGGGTCATGACCTGCTTCCCGTCGGTGGACGACGCGGCGGCCGCGGGCCGCAAGATCATCACGGACCTCGAGTGGTTCAATCGCGACGTGCACCAGCTCCGCGGCAAATTCCATGTGCGGTGCGGCTTGAATGCGGGCGTGGTCCTGGTCCCCGAAGAGAAACCGCTCGAAGAAATCAGCGACCATACGATTGACGTGGCCGGCCACCTCCAGAAGGATGCGGCGCCCGACTCCTTGTGGATCTCCGACGACGCCCACAGCCTCCTGACCGAACGAAGCGGCTTCAGCAAACTGGATACCCAGGTGGACGGTCACCAGGTCTACGCCTGGCAGAACCTGGTCTGACCATTCATCTCATCAAGGAACGCAACGACCTCATCCCATTATGCCGGACTGCGGGCTGAGCTGCGAACGCTGCCAAACGATCGAGACCCGCCCTCTGCGCGAGGCGGACTTCGCCATCCTTCTGTCGGAGGGGAAGGTGAAGATGGCTTGTCCGCAATGCGCCGAGGCGACGGTCTGGAAGCTCGTTCTCCCGCCGCGTCCCGAGCCGGGCACCCGGTCCCTGAGCCGCCGCCGCGTGCTGGTCATTGACGACGAGCCGGATACGCTGCGGATTCTCCAGCTCATGCTCAAACCCGACCAGTATCACGTGGTCACGGCCGAGTCCGCCAACCAGGCCATTGAACACTTGCAAACCAAAGACTTCGACGTCATTATCTCCGACATCCGCATGCCGGAGTTCGACGGACGCAGCCTGTTCCGCTTCCTCGCTCTCTTTTTGCCGGAGTACGTGAGCCGGGTCGTCTTCCTGACCGGCGACCACAGCGATAAGACGCGGCAATTTCTGCACGAATCCAAGTGCCCCTATATGTTCAAGCCGATTCAATTGCCGGAGCTCCAGGAGCGCATCGAGCAAATCGGTTGAGGCGGGTGTTAGGGGTTCGTTCCGATTCCGAATGTTGTGCCCTGAGTCGTGTTCGCACGAGTCTCATTCGCGGTCGTTAGCCAGACCAAACGAGGGTGAAATGCGATTCGCAGGATTCTGGTCCAGAATTCTGGCTTACCTTATTGACATCGTTCCGATTGTCACATTGACTGCCGCGGTGTTCTACTTCTTCTTTGGCTTCGATGAAACCTGGCAAGCCTATCGAGGACCAGTGGGTGACATCGAAGTTCGCGCACAGTTTCTTGCGGAACGTAACCGCATTCGTGATTTGGCTTTTATCTTGTGGTTAATTTATTCGACGGTTATGGAGGCTTCGTCATGGGAGGGAACTTTCGGCAAGGCCGTTTTAGTTAGGACTCCGGGTTGTGGACCATGCGGGAAACCGGCTTACGCTGCGTCGGTCCCTGCGGCGGAATCTTGCCAAGCTTCTTTCATACGCATCTCTTGGTCTAGGTTTCTTATGGGTTGCCTTCTCTAAGGAGAAGCGCGCTGGGCATGACATGACTGCAAAAACGTTCGTGATCCATGCCAAGATCAAGAAGAGTGCCGGGGCTGGCTAACACGCGTGGCGAGTCACCCCAGCCGAAACGCGCTACCTTAGGCACGCTCTCGTGAGACAGGACACTAACGTGACCTCGCCGCCGCCCGCTGCTGCGTCAGTTGCGTGGTGAACTCTTCGTCGTAATGGTCAATGTACCCCTTGCAGCCCGCCGGATCCACGTAGGGATTCGGCTTCTCTCCCCGTTTTAGGCGCGCCTGCTTCTCGTGCATCTTGATGGTACTCGCCCGCGCATACAGGAACACGTCGCACGGCAGGCTTCGCAGCAAGCGGAACGAGCGTTGGTAGTCCTCGACGATGTTCGGATACTTGGGATTGTTGAGCAGGGGGGCGCGGTCAATGCCGGCCGTGGCCATACCGCAGAAGAATACGGCGTTGTAGCGCCGGCCGTCTTCCTCAACGGGCATCGTCCAGGTGGTGCAGCCCTTGGTGTGCCCGGGCGTCAGACGCGCCGTGAGGGTCACGTCGCCCAGCGTCACTTTCCCGCCGTCCTCAATAACCTGATCCGCGCGAAACGGCGTGTACTGCTGGCTGCCGTCCTCGCGGAAATCCGTCCGCCCGCCCACGGCCATTTCCTCGGCGGCGAGTTTCGAGGCGACGATTTTCGCGCCGCTCAGTTCCCGGAACATCGGGAACCCGCCCATGTGCTCCTCGTGCGTGTGCGAGTTCAGGATGTACTTGATGTCGCGCACCTGGAAGCCGAGCTTCTCGATGTTCTCCTTGACCCAAGCCGATTGCTCCGTGGACGTGGTGTCCATCAGGATGAGCCCCTGGGAGGTGCGGATCAGGAACGCGCCGACCTCGGTATGCCCGACCCAGTAGATGTTCCCGATCACGCGGAAAGGTTCGTGTTTCTCGTTGAAGTTGTTGGCGCGGGGCGGCAGCGTGATTTCCTGCGCCGGCAAACCGCTTCCGGCTAGCAGAACCCCCGCCAGTACCGTCCCTACCCGCACACCAAAACTGCGCTGCGCTCTTTCCCTTCCGAACCTCATGGGATCACCTCGCGGTAAGACATCCTCGCCCCGGCTTTCGCGATCCTTTCAGCATACGCCAGCCGGGAACGGAACTCAAATTGTCAGGAAGTCCGGCGGCGCAGGAAGGCCGGCACGTCGAGGTCTTCGCGGCGGGCGATGGGGAGCGCTTCGGCCTTAGCAACCGGCCCGGGGCCGGTGTTCCATTCGGATGCTCGGGAGGCGGGCGACGACGCCAGGGCGGGCGCAGCGGCAATCGCTTCCGGCCGTCGGCGGACATTGACCGCCTCGGGCTTGTAGCCGGTTGCAATCACGGTGATCTTCACGTTGTCCTGCAACGACTCATCGAGCACGGCTCCGAAGATGATGTTGGCGTCCTCGTGCGCGGCCTGCTGGATGATGCTCGAAGCGGCGTGCACTTCCTGCAAGAGCAGGCTCGGCGATCCCGTGATGTTGATGAGGATGCCGCGCGCTCCGGTGATCAAGGCGTCTTCGAGCAGCGGGCTGGCCATGGCGCGCGTGGCGGCTTCCACGGCGCGGTTCGGGCCGTGCGCCACGGCGGTTCCCATCACGGCGTAGCCCATGCCGTGCATGATCGTCTTCACGTCGGCGAAGTCGCGGTTGATGATGCCGGGGATCACGATGATGTCGCTGATGCCCTGCACGGCCTGCCGCAGCACGTCATCGGCGAGGCGGAAGGCTTCGAAGAAGCCGGTGTTCTTGTCGAGCGAAAGCAGGCGCTCGTTGGGGATGGTGATGACGGTGTCCACGCTCTCGGCCAGCTCCGCCAGGCCATGCTCGGCCTGCTGCATGCGGCGCTTGCCCTCGAAGGAAAACG
>CAYWWM010000090.1:0-8234 GCA_964461735.1 uncultured Solibacteraceae bacterium
AGGAAAGAAGAAGCCCGGCCGCCGAGCACGGGACGCTTCTCGAGCAGCTCGACTTCGCAGCCCGCTTCCGCCAGGCGAATCGCCGCCGCCAGGCCCGCCAGGCCGCCGCCCAGTATGATTACGCGCGGAATCGCTGCCACCCCGGTTCGAGTCCGGCTTTCTGGCGAAGCTGCCGCGCCGTCGCCTGCAAGAGCACTTCGATCTTCTCCCGCCGGCTCAGCGCCGCGGCGTGCGAAAACACGTCGCCGCCGCTCGTTTCGATGCGGCTCAAGATGCCGCGGTAGATCGAGATCAGCGTCCACAAGGCCGGGCGGCTTTCCGGCTCCACCATCTCGATCAACCCGTCGGCGCGGTCGTAGTAGCTCCTGGCGCGGGCGATCTCGAAGCGCATCAGGCTGAGAAACTGCGGATTGCAGACGCCCGCGCGGAGCTCTTCAGCGGAATACTCGAACCGTTCGAGATCTTCGAGCGGCAAATAAATGCGCCCGCTTTGCGCGTCCTCGCGCAGGTCGCGCAGGATGTTCGTTAACTGGAAGGCGACGCCGCAATCTTCCGCGAGCTTCAGGGCGGCCAGTTTGTTGACGGCAGGGTCCGCGAATCCGAGGATATGCACCGAACACAGCCCGACCACCGAGGCCACGCGGTAGCAATACTGATAGAGGTCCGCGAAGGTGCGGTAGGAGCGGCTGTCGAGGTCCATCTCCGCCCCGGCGATCAGCTCGTAGAAATATTCCTTCGGGATGGCGTAGCGGCGCACGGCAGCGTGGAAGGCCGGTAAAATCAGGCTGTCGCCGTAGTTCCCTTCGAGCGCGCGCCCCAGGGCCTCTTTCCACTCGCGCAGCAGGGTCGCCTTGACGGGTGCGGTGTCGGAGCCGTCAGCTACGTCGTCGCAGTAACGCATGAAGGCATAGACGGCGCAGAAGGCGTCCCGGCGCGGCTTCGGCAGAAGCAGGAATCCGTAGTAGAAGTTCCTCGCGCGAGCCCGCGTCAGCTTGCGGCAATAGATCGTCGAGAGCTTAAGCCGGTCCGCCATTGCGGCTCTCCTCTCGCAGACGGAAGCGCCGTGCTGCGTGGCGCGCGAGCACGGCAGCCAGCAGCAACGCCTTGTCAGCCGAGTCGAGAAACGGCCGGCGCGCCAGCACGTTGTAATTCTGCCGCTCGATGCGGCGCAGGATTTCCATGCCGCCCCGGCTGAACAGTTCGATGTCCAGGGCCAGCCGGCGATCCACTGACGAGATCAGCGGGAGGCCCTGCAAAAATAATTCCCACGTGCGACCGACCAGCTCCCGCATCAGGTTCGCAAACCGCTCGTCAAAGACTCCCGCGGCAAGGTCCCCTTCCGAGTAGCCGTGCCGCGCCATCGCATCGAGCGGGATGTAAATTCTCCCGATCCGGTAATCTCGCTGCACGTCTTGCCAGAAGTTCGCGAGCTGGAGCGCCGTGCAGGTGAAGTCGGAAAGTGCCTGGCGTTCGGCGTCCCGGTATCCGCAGACGTAGAGGACGAGCCGCCCGACGGGATTGGCCGAGTAGCGGCAATAGTCGAGCACCTCGGCGAAGGTTTGATAGCGCGTCTTGACCTGGTCCTGGCGGAAGGCGGTGATCAGATCGCGGAATGGTTCCGGCGGGATTTGGCATTGCTCGATGGTTTTCCGCAAGGCCACAAAGACCGGATGGCGCGCCTCGCCCCGGTAGCAGGCGTCGAGCTCCTCCTCCCAGCGGTCGAGCAGCGCGAGCGAGCGAGCGGGATCGCCGGTCTCGTCTCCCAAATCATCCGCCCAGCGGCAATAGGCGTAGACGGGATAGAAGTGAGTTCGCGCGCGCTTGGGAAGCAGCCGCGTGGCAACGTGAAAGTTTTCGTAGTGACGGCGGGCAAGCGATTCGCAGTAGCGGCGGGCTTCTTCGAGCGAGGGCGGCAACTCGGGAAGACTTCCATCCCAAAGCGCCGGTTCCCGCTCGCGGTTCGGCTGCCAGGAATCGAAGGCGGAGCTTCGACCGATGCCTCTAAGCGCCCAGTTGATCGGCCAAATCATGGAAGTCTTTCGCGGCGACGTCGGCCGAGGAGTCGGGCGTCTCGTCCGGCGTTCCGCCCGGTCCGTATTCGAGCGGCCGGGCGACGAATGCCGTCCGCAGCCCGACACCTTGGGCGGCGCGCAGATCGCGCAGGTGCGCGGCCACCATCATGACTTCGTTCCGCTGCAGGCCGAGAAAGTCGGCGGCGGATTGGTACACTTCGCGGTCCGGCTTGTAGTGGCGCACGAGCTCGGCCCCGAGGATGACATCCCACGGCAGCCCGGAGTGTTTCGCCATGTTGGTCATCAGCGCGATGTTGCCGTTCGAGAGCGGCGCGATGATGAACTTCTTCTTGAGGCGAGTGAGACCGCCCACCGCGTCCGGCCAGGGTTCGAGCCGATGCCAGGCGCGATTGAGCGCAACGATCTCAGCCTCCGACAATCCGGCAATACCGAACTCAGGCAAAATCCTGTCAAGGATCATCCGGTGGAGGTCGTCGAGCTTCGTCCAGGGCAGCTCGCCGGTTCGCACGCGTTCCATGCTCGGACGGTACTGGGCGCGCCAGGCGTCGGCGAATTTCGCCCCGTCCACGCGCAGACCTTTCCGCCGCGCCAGCTCCTCCACTTCCCGCGTGACAGAGGTGCGCCAGTCAACGACCGTGCCGAATACGTCAAACACAAGCGCCTGCACCGAAGTGACCTCCGCATTGGGACGCGCGCGATTCTGCGGCTCGCCGAACGCCATTCCGTGACCGCCCGAGGCCATCTCGGCGCTGATAAATCCCACGGCGCCCGCCTGCAAAAACCCGCGGCGCGTAACCGTCCCGAAGCGATGGAGCATGGTCGCCTCCTCTTCACTGGGTTGATCCAGGTCAAGTCTGAATCAGCGAAGATGCGCGTCCGGGAATGCGCTGTCGCCCGCTTCGGCTCTTTTTACGGAATGATCGCCGTTTTCAAGTCGCCGTTCCGATTCGCCATGTGGACCAGAATGTCGGGGAGGCAGGCGAGCGGCGCTTCGCCGGTGATGAAGTCCGCGGCGCGAATCTCTCCGCGGCTGATGGTGTCGAGCGCCTTGCGGATGTACGCGGGCGTGTGATGGAAGCTGGCCTTGAGCGTGATCTCGGAATAATGCAGGCGCGCGGTGTCGAGCCGCACGACGCTGCCCGCGGGGCAGCCGCCGAAGAGGTTGACGACTCCGCCGCGGCGCACCATGCTGGCGGCCCATTCCCAGGTCTGCGGGGTCCCGACCGCCTCAACCGCCACATCCGTTCCTTCTTCGTTCGGGGTCAGCCTCCGCACCTCGCGCACCACGTCCTCTACTTCGGTGACGTTCACGATCTCGTCCGCGCCGATGCGTTGAGCCGACGCGAGCTGCCCCTGCCGCTTGCCGATGGCGATCACGCGGGCGCCACGCAGTTTCGCCAGGCGGATGAACATCAGCCCCACCGGCCCCAGGCCCATGATCGCGAAGGTGTCGCCTTCCCGCAATCCGGTTGCTTCCAAACCGCGCAGCACGCAGGCCAGCGGTTCGACCAGCGCGGCGTCCGGGAAATCTACATGGTCCGGAATTTCGAGCAGGTTCTGCCGCACGATCGGGCCGGGAATGCGAATGTATTCCGCGTAGGCTCCGTTGTTGAAGAGCAGCCGTTCGCACAGGTTGGCCTGATCGCGCCGGCAGTAGCGGCACTCCAGGCACGGGGCGGAGTTCGCCGCCACCACCCGCATCCCTTGCCGGATGTGGGTCACTTCGGTGCCCACTTCTTCGACCACGCCGGCCAGTTCGTGACCGAAGATCGCGGGCGGCACGATCATCTTGGCGTGGTAGCCTTGCCGGTAGACCTTGAGGTCCGTGCCGCAAGTCAGGGCCGATCGAACGCGCACCAGCGCCTCATCCGGCAATAGGCTCGGAACCGGAACCTGCTCAATCTTTAGATCTTCTTTGCCGTATAGAACGGCCGCTGTCATTAGCCTCGTCACAGTTCTCTACCTCGTCCCTCTGGAATCCGCCGGGCAGAGGGCCGCCGCCAAATTGCGGGACGCCACGCGTGCGCCGCGGGCCAGCATCCAAAGGTCTCGGACGCCCTGCGCAGTGCGCATCGCTTCCAACACGATCTTCCACAGGGACAACCCACTATGCTCGCTCCGACAACGCGCAAAGTCAATGGAAATACTTTGAGTGGAGGTGTCGGTGATGGCCTTGATGGCCGCAAAGCCGACTCCGCCCTCCCTCGCTGCGCGCGCAACCCCGACAGATTCCATGTCCACCGCTACCGCGCTCCATCGGTCGGCCAGGAGACGCTTTTCCGCGGCCGAGCCTATGACCCCCCCGGCCGAGAGCAAGCTGCCCCGGCGGGCATTCTCGAGAGCCCAGAGTTCACCGTTGCAAGAGAACTCCTCTCCCGTTCGCTGATCGAGGACCCGGTCCGCCAAAACGATGTCGCCGGAGACCAAGGAATTCGCCAAGGCCCCTGCAAAGCCAATGGTTACCAAGCCGCCTGCCTGGAAGCGTTCGAGCAACTGACGAGCATTCCTGTAGGAATTCTCCGCGCCGATACCCGCGACGGTCAAAAGGGCCGGCTTGCCGCCTACGTGGAACGAATAAACCTGCCCATCCCGCCGTACCGCCGCCTGTCTGCGAAGCAGCGGGCGGACTTCCCAGAGCACCGCCGCAACTAGCCCGATCGGAGCTTCGCGGTTGCCTACCGTCGCAGCCGTTCCGATTGTGTCATCCCTTGTTCGTGAAACCATTGGACGGCCCGCTCCAATGCGGTCTCCACCGGCCCAGCCCGGTAGCCCAGGTCGCGCTCCGCCTTGGCGGAGCTGACGAACATCTTGTGCCGGGCGATCCGCACGCCGTCCAGCGGAATCAGCGGCCGGCGGCCGGTCACCTGCGAAAGGACCCCGTTTACCGCGCCGGCCCACCAGGCCACTCCGTACGGGATGCGCAGCCAGGGCGAGGGGATTCCCGTGATGCGGGCCAAGGCGTCGAGGATCTCCTTGAAATCCATGTTCCGCCCGCCGAGTATGTATCGCTCTCCGGGCTGGCCCCTCCGGAACGCCAGAAGATGCCCTTCGGCCACGTCGCGCACGTCCACCAGGTTGAGGCCGGTGTCGAGGTACGCAGGCATCTTGCGATTCACGAAATCCACAATAATCCTACCCGTGTCGGTGGGCTTGCGGTCGCCCTCCCCGACCGGAGCCGAAGGATTGACGACCACGAGGGGCAGCCCCTCGGCTGCATACCGCAGGGCCACCTGCTCAGCCTGAAATTTGGACCGCTTGTAGGCTCCAACGAGCGCTGCGCGGTCGGGGAAGTCCGCCTCCGTGGCGGGCGTGCCGTTCGCGTGAAAGCCGATGGTCCCGACCGTACTGGTATAAACGACCCTGCTCACCTTGGCCGCCCGAGCCGCCGCCAGAACCTGCTCGGTGCCGTTGACGTTGTTGCGGTAGATCTCCTGCGGGTCGCGCGCCCACAGCCGATAGTCGGCGGCTACATGAAAGACGGCCTCGCAACCCGCCACGGCCTGGCGCAGAAAATCGGCGTCGAGCAGGTCCCCGCGGACCACCTCTGCCGGAAGCGATGCAATCAGGCTGATCGGGCTGGCCGGGCGGGCGAGCACGCGAACCGTTAAGCCCTCCGCGCAGAGCCGACGAACCACGTGGCTGCCAACAAACCCCGTTCCTCCCGTTACTAACAACATAGGTGCTAGGTTTCAGGTGTCAGGTGGAATGCAGAGGGAACCATTGACTACCTCCATTGGAACCGTGTGCTTCCCTAACACCTAGCACCTGACACCTAACACCTGCTTCTCAGCGCAGTGCCCAGGCCATCATCTTGAAGGTGTCGCCGAGCCTGCCGTTGACGCCGAGAGCGGCTGACGGCTCGTAGCCGCAATGCACCATGCAGTTCTCGCAGCGCGGGTCCTTGCCGTATCCGTATTTCTCCCACGGCGTGTTCTGCATCAATCCCGTGAAGGTCTCATGGTGCGCGTCCGTCATGAGGTAGCACGGCCCCTTCCAGCCCTTGGTGTTGTAAGTCGGATTGCCCCACGCCGTGCAGGTCAGCTCGCGGTCGCCCTTCAAGAATTCGAGGTAGACCGGAGAGCTGTTGAGCTTGAATTTGCGGAACAGCCGGTCAATGTCCTTGAACTTGTCGTGGATCATCTGCCGGTCCATGAAAATTTCTTTCACCTTCACGGCGCTATAGGAATAGGCCGGCGAGAGCATGTGGCCGTCGCAGCCAAGCGTCTGGAGGTAATCGAGCATGGCCTCGATCTCGCCCATGTCGGTCTCGGTGTAGATGGTGGTATTGGTGCAGACCAGGAAGCCGGCTGCTTTGGCGGTCTTGATGCCTTCGACAGCGGCGCGGAAAACGCCTTTGCGCTCCACGCAGAGATCGTGAGTTTCTTCCAGGCCGTCAATGTGGACGTTGAAGAAAAATCGCGGCGAGGGCTTGAACTCATGAAGCCGCTTTTGGATGAACATCCCGTTGGTGCAGAGGTAGATGAACT
Organism: uncultured Solibacteraceae bacterium; assembly: GCA_964461735.1. GTDB lineage: Bacteria > Acidobacteriota > Terriglobia > 2-12-FULL-54-10 > 2-12-FULL-54-10 > CAYWWM01. The sequence continues at coordinate 6,521 of CAYWWM010000090.1, forward strand.
TTTTCCGCGCGAGCAGTTCGGAAACCAGCTCATCGAGGGGCTTGTAGATCATCGGCTCGCCGCCGCAGATGGAGACGATGGGGGCGCCACAATCGTCCACGGCCTTCAGGCACTGCCCGACGGTGAGCGTTTCGCGGATGGTCTCCTCGTATTCGCGGATGCGGCCGCAGCCGGTGCAGGTTAGGTTGCAGGCATGGAGCGGCTCGAGCATCATCACCAGCGGGAACTTCTCCTCGCCGCGCAGCTTGCGGGTGAGAAGGTAGCGCGACATGGTGACCGTCATGCTCAGCGGAAATGGCATAAAAGGGGAAACCCCCAAATTCTAAGTTCCAAAATCCTAAATAAATTCCAAATTCCAAACTCAAACGTGGCCGCTCGCTTACGGTCGCGGCTCGGACTTACAAACCCACGGCACAAAAAGCGTGCCGTGGCTACCTCACGCGCGCGGCTCGGATTCAAACTCCCGGTCGAGCTGCAAGTCAGCCGTCCTCCGGGAAGCTTCCCCTCCGGGCTGCCGCCGTGCCTGGAAGTCGCTCAACGCCAGGAGCGGGAAGTAGTGCCCGTACAGATGATACTTCAGATAAAAAACTCTAGGAAAGCCCGTTCCGGTAAAAACCGACTCTTCCCACGCGCCGGAAGGCTTCTGGGTTTCCGTCAAGAAATGAATTCCGCGGCGGACCGAGTCGGAATCAAAGTCGCCGGTGGCAAACAAACCGAGCAGCGCCCAGGCGGTCTGGCTGGCGGTGCTGGGCCCCAGGCCGCGCAGCTCGGGATTGTCATAGGAATCGCAGCTCTCGCCCCATCCGCCGTCCGGGTTCTGGTAGGAGCGAATCCACTCGGCGGCTCGCAGGCAGAAGCCTTCGCGCATGTCCACACCGACAGCGGCGAGGCCGCGCAAGGCGAAGCAGGTTCCGTAGATGTAGTTGACGCCCCAGCGGCCGTACCAGGAGCCGTCCGACTCCTGCTCTCGCGCCAGGAACTCGACGGCACGGCGGACCGGGAACGACTGCAGGTCGTATCCCATGGTTCCCAGCATCTCGAGGACGCGTCCGGTGACGTCGGCAGTGCTCGGGTCGAGCATGGCGTTATGGTCGGCATAGGGAACGTGGGTGAGGATGGACTTGTTGACATCCACCTCAAAGGAAGCCCAGCCGCCGTCGCTCGATTGCATGCTGAGGACCCAGTCGAGGCCTCGCCGCATGGAGGTTTGCTGTCGTGCCTCGTCGGGAAGGCGGACACGGCTCAAAGCCAGCAGCACCATGGCAGTATCGTCCACGTCGGGGAAAAAGTCGTTGGCGAATTCGAAAGCCCAGCCCCCGGGCTTACCCTTTGGATTCTTAACGCTCCAATCCCCCGGCCGCAAAATCTGGCGCGAAACGAGCCACTCCGCCGACTTGCACAGCGCGGAATGCGTGGGAGCAAGTCCGCTTTCGGCTGCGGCAAACGTGGCCAGCGCCGTGTCCCAGACCGGAGAGAAACAAGGCTGCATGCGCAACGTGGCCCGTTCCTCTATGGCCAGCTTCCAGAACTCCTCGATCTGCCGGCCGAGAATCGGGCCGCGGCGATCGTATCCCAGACAATCCAAGGCCAGGATGCTGTTCATCATGGCCGGGAAGATTGCGCCCAGACCGGCGCTTCCTTCGAGGTGCTCGAGCAACCACTGCTCGGCGCTCTCCAGACCCTTCCGGCGCAGCGGCGTCCATTTCTTCTGCTC
>CAYWWM010000091.1:0-8221 GCA_964461735.1 uncultured Solibacteraceae bacterium
AGAGTCTTCCAGCCTTGTCCTAAAAGCTACGGCTACTCTCGGACGAGGCGACAGCCACGGCATGAAAATGTGCCGTGCTACCTCTACCTGCGTGCAGCTGCTTCGGCTTGGGCTAGCATTTGATCCAGTTCTTCGCGCGCCAGCATCCGACCGTTCACAACCACCGCATGAACCTTCCGGGTGTTGGCAATGTTTTCGAGTGGATTGGCGTCGAGGAGCACCAGGTCGGCCAATTTGCCCTTGGCAATCGTGCCCAGATCGTTCTGCCTTCCCAAAATTTCAGCCGCGTTTCGGGTGGCCGTCTGCAAGGCTTCCATGGGTGTCAGGCCCGCTTCGACGAACAACTCCAGTTCCTCGTGCAGACTAAAGCCCGGCACGACGGGGTTCCAGGAACTCGTGTCGGTCCCAGCGCCAAACCGCACCCCCGCCCGGCGCATCTCCCGGACCAGTTCCAGGTTTCGGATGTGCAGGGCCGCCGTGCGCTTGCGGAATTCTCTCAGAGCTTCGGGAGAAAGCCCCTGGAAAAAACTGTTCTCCGGCTTTTGCTCTTCCTGCCAGGCCCGAGGGATATACTTTCGATTCGGATCGTCGGCGATCCTGCCGGCAGCCAGGAGGTCCCAGTTTCGGAAATTTGCGAGGCCAGGGACCTGCCAGGTGTGATTGCGCACAAACCGACGGAATAGCGCCCGGCACTTCTCTGGGCTGTAGCCCTCCCGCAACTCCTCCACCGGCGGCCAAGCCGCGATGCGAATTTGCTCCGCCAACGTAAGATTTGTCCTCAGTAGCAAATTTTCTCGGTGATTGCGGATTTCCGCCTCACGAGTTGAGCAGGCCAGGTATACCTCGAAGAGATGTTCGACGGTTCGTTGGCTCGCAGCGGATGCTTCGGCGGCGCTGACACTTACCTGAATATGGCCGTCGAGAGGAATCCGTTGCTTCTTTGCCTCATCGGCGACAGCAAAATAGATGTCACGAGGCAGCAACGACAAGACTTTGACGAAATCGAATCCGCGCTGCTTGATCGCGCGGACCGTCTCCCGTCCCTCTTCCGGATTTCTCAGCGTGATCGTGTCTTTGTCCACGTTGTTCGGTCCGTCCACCATCTGCCCCGCTGCGATGCGGGGACCGATGCGGGACCCGATCGCGATTTCCGAACGCCACTGTTGCAGCCGCTCGAACGGCACCCCCATCAGACCCATATCCCGGATGCCCATGACGCCGTTCGCAATGAACAACCGCAAGAAGACATCCGGCTCATTGTTGAGATGGACATGTAAGTCCCACAGTCCGGGGATCAGGAACTTGCCGCGCCCGTCAATGACCTGTGCATTTTCCGGCAGCCGCGTTGTTGCACTCCTGCGGATTTCGGCGATGCGTCCGGCTCGGACGATAACGTTCATGCCGGGACGAGACGGAGACCCGGTGGCGTCAATGACCGTAACGTTGGTGAAAACGAGCGGCTGACCTTCCGTCCGCTGCGGCGGAGCGGAGGATAATAGGATGGGAAATGCGATGAAAAGCAGAAGAGGAAGTCGCTTCATTATTTTCCCCTAGCCCAGGCGTTTACGCCTGGGTGAGAGAATCCCGCACGATGTGTAGCCCCCTTTCAAGGGGCTTCCTCGTTCCACAGAGCGGAAACCCCCTAAAGGGGGCTGAGATCAATGATTGATTTCTCCGTTCCCAGGCGTAAACGCCTGGGCTAGAGAAAAGCCACGGCATGATGTTTATGCCCTGGGCAGGTTCCGGGTCCGCTCAGCGAAAAGCCCACGGCACAAAAACCGTGCCGTAGCTACCTCAATACTTCGGCACCGAGGGGTCCACCTGATCGCTCCAGGCTGTGATGCCGCCGCGTAGGTTCTTGACCTTGCGGAAGCCGGCCTTACGGAGGAAGTCCACGATCTCGGCGCTACGCTTGCCGCTCTTGCAGTGGATCACGAACTCATCAGCGGAGTTGAGCTCATGGACGCGCGCCGGAACGGTGCCCTTCGGGATCAGGCGCGCGCCGGGGATCGAGCAGATGTCCCACTCGTGCGGCTCGCGCACGTCAATCAGGATGAAGTTGTCGCCGCGGTCCATCTTCTGCTTGACCTCGGCCGCCGAGATTTCAAACTCGGACAAGCCGGGCGGCGGCGGCGGCTCCGGATGAATCCCGCAGAATTCGTTGTAGTCAATCAGCGCGTGGATCGTGCGGTGCGGGCCGCAGATGGGGCACTCGGGATTCTTGCGGAGCTTCAGCTCCCGGAACTTCATTTCGAGCGCATCCACGAGCAGCAGCCGACCGATGAGCGAGTTGCCGCTTCCCAGAATGAGTTTGACGACCTCCGTTGCCTGGATGACTCCAACGAGGCCCGGCAGGATTCCGAGCACGCCGCCTTCGGCGCAGCTCGGCACCAGGCCGGGCGGGGGCGGTTCGGGGTAGAGGCAGCGGTAGCACGGCCCGTCCTTAGCGGCGAACACCGAAGCCTGGCCTTCGAAGCGAAAGATGCTTCCGTAGACGTTCGGCTTGCCGAGCAGCACGCAGGCGTCGTTCACGAGGTAGCGCGTCGGGAAGTTGTCGGTCCCGTCGGCGATGATGTCGTAGTCGCGGAAGAGGTCGAGCGCGTTCGCCGAGCTGAGCGTTGTTTCGTGGGGCACAATCTCGATGGTGGGATTCATGCCCCGCAGCCGGTCTCCGGCGGAGTCGAGTTTCGGCCGCCCCACGTCGGCGGTCGAATGCACGATCTGGCGCTGCAAGTTGGTGAAGTCCACCACGTCGAAATCCACCAGGCCGATCTTGCCGACGCCCGCCGCCGCCAGATACAAGCTCAACGGCGAACCCAGGCCGCCTGCGCCGATCAGCAGCACCTTGGCCTGCTTGAGCTTCAACTGGCCGTCCATGCCGACTTCCGGCATGATGAGGTGGCGGCTGTAGCGCAACACTTCCTCATTCGATAGCCGGATCGCTTTTTCGAGTACCCCTGCCTGACTCGCCATGCTCGCTCCTTCCCTAAAGGCAATTCCGGATTCCAGATTCCAGATTCCAGATTCCGGAATTCAGCAATTCCGGATTCCAGATTCCGCTCGGCGCCGCTTCCGCCAACCTGCTTGCCCGCTCCCTCCCGGTCGCGGCTCTGATTTCCGCCCGCAATGGACGGTACGATGCTCAGCACGTCCGTTTCCTTCACGGGCGTTCGCTCGCGTTCGAGATACCGGATGTCCTCGTCATTTCTATAGATGTTCACGAAGCTGCGAAGTTTCCCGTCGTCGCCGTAGAGGTGCTTGCGCAAGTCGCCGTACTGGGCGGTCAGGTTGCGCAGCACTTCCTCGACCGTTTGGCCCTCGGCCATGACGCTATCCATTCTCCCGGTGTACTGCCGCAGCGGGGTCGGGATCACGACCTTCACGCCCATTCCGCAAACTCCTCTACCCGTTGGGGTTAATTTAACTCAACCGCCTGTCGCCGGCTTCGGCAGTCTCAAAAGACCGGCAGCGGCATCCTATCCTATTTGATGCTGATCTCCTCGGGAAGCAACTGCGTGAAATCCTGGCTGAGAAGCCACGCGGTCATTTCGCGGGGAATTCCCTTTTCCACTGCCAGAATAACATAAACGAGAAACGGCAGAGCGTGCGTGCGGTCGAACTCCGACGGGCGCGCCGGATGGTCCGGGTGCGAGTGATAGAAGCTGATGATGTCGAGGCCCTGCTGCCGGGCTTCGCGGTCAATCCGTAGATAGTCCTTGGGGTCCACCAAGGAACGGTTCCGCAGCGAGTCCTCGGGCCGCGCCTCGTAGGGATTGTTCTCCATGCTCTGCCAGGCGTTCTGAATGGGGACAACCTCCACGATTACCCTACGGCCGCCTTCCTCCCGCCCCAGCAGAAACCCGCACCCTTCGTTCGGGTAGGCTGCCGCGCCGTGCTGCTCGATGCGTTGGCGATGCTCCGGGCTTAGTTCAATAGGCATACAAGTGACGAGTGACGAGTGACAAGTGACGAGCAAGAAGCCACAAGAAGATGACGAGTAGTGAGTGACGACATACAAGCAAGAAGCCTGGACTGTATTTTTCTCGTCACTCGTCACTCGTCACTTGTCACTGTTTTCCCAAAACCTCTCGCTCAAGTACTTGTCGCCGGAGTCGGGAAAGACCGTGACGATCACTTGCCCTTGCCCCCCCGTGCTCTCTTGCGTCAATCTGCGCGCCACTTGGAAGCAGGCCGCCAGCGCCGCGCCGCTTGAAACTCCGACCAGCACGCCCTCCTCGCGGGCCAGCGCCTTGACCATCCGGTAGGCGTCCTCGGTTGTGACGGCGAGGTCTTCATCGGCGAGCTTGGAATCGTAGATGCCCGGCACCAACGCCGTCGCCATGTGCTTCAAGCCTTCGAGACCATGGAAGCCGGAGTCAGGCTGAAACGAGATCAACCGAATCTTGGGATGGAACTCTCGCAGGCGGCGGGCCGTGCCGACAAACGTCCCGCTGGTGCCGAGTCCGGCCACGAAGTGGGTCAGGCGGCCGTCGGTTTGACGGATGATCTCCGGCCCGGTCGTCTGGTAGTGCGCCTGCCAGTTGGCCGCGTTGTTGTATTGGTCGGGGTAGAAGTAGAGTTCCGGATCGTTGCCGTAGAGTTCGCGCGCTTTCTGAATCGCACCGTCGGTTTGCAGGTCGGGATCGGTCAGGATGAGTTTTGCTCCGTAGGCGCGCAGGATGTGCTTGCGCTCCTGGCTGGCGTTGGCCGGGAGGCAGAGCGCGACTTCGTAGCCGCGATTGGCGCCGATCATGGCGTAGGCGATCCCCGTGTTGCCGCTGGTGGCGTCGAGAATCACCTTGCCGGGGCGCAGCGCGCCGCTGCGTTCTCCTTCGAGGATCATGTTGAGCGCGGGCCGGTCCTTTACCGAGCCGCCGGGGTTGAACCACTCCGCCTTCGCGTAGATCTGCACCGGCGCGCAGGCCCGCGCCACGCGGCCGAGTTTCAGCAAGGGAGTGTTGCCGACGAGGCTCAATACCGAACCTAGGGAGTCGCTTGCCGGGGACCCGGATGTCTTCGCTATCCGATTGACCATAAGACGATTAAAGTTGCTGGCTGTGTTTCGTTCAATGCGCCCATTCGCGGCAGGCATCGCATGGCTTCCGATTCTGGATTCTAGCCGTCCCGGCAAGGGGTGTCAATTGACAGCCTTTGTTGGATGGCGCGCCGCCTTGCCACGGAGCGACCTTTCAAAGTCCCACCCGTGTGCTATGATCCTTCCGAACGCGGCGAGCGAAGAGCCCGGGATGGCCAGACGAGGCGAACCAGTCGCACCGCCCAGTTTCGAGCAGTGGACGGGACGACTCAAGGAAGCTGGGTTTTCGATCCACACTGCCGAAGGAGGCTGCGTGCGGATCAGCAAGCATGGCTGCGCCGCCGTGCTCGAACCGTCGCCGGGTGGGGAGCCGCAATTTGCCGTCCGGCCGGGTTTGCTTGTCAGAGCCGCGACCGTCAGCGAGCGGTCAAGAGATCTCCGGTCGGGGCAGGAAACCGGCGAAGCCATCGCTCCTCTGGTGGACCGGGGCTTCCAAAAATTCTGGCAGGAGGGCGAGCGGCAGTTTCCGGCTCTCTCCACCCAACTGCAAGCGCTGCATCGCTTCGACCAGGACCTGCGCGCCGTCATGGGGCTGACCGCGCTCTACAACGAAGCCCTGGGAACCGTTTCCTCGCGCTACGTCTATGACCGCCTCGACGGCCGCGAAAAGCCCAAGCGGCATCAGCCGTTTTGAAGAGCAGAAGTCAGAAGTCAAGAAGTCAGAAGTCAGAATATCGGCACGCTTGTCATCCCCAGCGAAGCGAAAGATGCGAATGATCTGCTCTTGCAGTTGTCTTTCTTCTGACTCCTGACTCCTGGCTCCTGACTCCTGCCTTGCTGACTCCTGACTCCTGACTTCTGGCTCCTGCTTTGACAACCGTGATCCTTGCAAACCCTTCCTCCAGCGTCGGCGGCCGGAGCCGCCGGGCCATGCGTGTCATGGCCACTTCCGGCACGTTGCGCCTCCGCTGGCGGTTGCGTCGGCGGCAGACCTCCACCGGAACGTCGAAGAAAATAGCGCGCACTTCGTATCCATAGCGGGCCGCCAGGCGGAAGTAGGGGCGCCGCTCGGCGGGAGTGAGATTCGTCGCGTCCACGTAATGGCGCGGGCGCCCGAGCCGCAACCGCAGCTCGAGCAGATATCGCAGCGCCCGAAACACGCCGCTCTGAAAACTCTGATCTGTCTCATCGTCGAGCAGCCACCGCCGCAGCGTGTCGCTCGAAAGCGGATGAATGCCGCGCCGCGCAAAGTAGGTGGACTTGCCCGAGCCTGGCAGTCCCACTGCCAAAATGATTTGGCCTCTCGCGCGCTGTCTCATGGCCGCTACTTAAGCATCCCCGCCAGCCGAAGTCAATTTCCACGCACACCCGATATGCGGGCTACCCACTAACCACTAACCACCTATCCACTACAACAATTCCTCTTCGCCGCCCTTGAATTTCGATTATGATTCTCTTCCGTAGAGGAATTCGTGGCCGACGCTTCCAATCCGCCCGTTGCTCCCGGTGTCGCCAAGACAACGGTGTCCGCGCCTGCCGTGGCCGGAGCGAAAGGCCTCTCCCGGCTGGCGATTTTCCTGCCGGGGATGCTGGTGGCGGCCACCGGAGTCGGCGCGGGGGATTTGCTCACGGCTAGTATCGGCGGCTCGGAAGCAGGACTAATGATCCTCTGGGCGGCCGCGGTCGGCGCGCTGCTCAAATGGAGTCTGAACGAAGGCATCGCCCGCTGGCAACTCGCCACCGGAACCACGCTGCTCGAAGGCTGGTTGACGCGCCTCGGAAGCTGGATTCAGTGGCTCTTCATGCCGTATTTCCTGCTCTGGACGGTGATGACGGGCGGGGCCATGATCAGCGCCTGCGGCGTGGCCGGCGCCGGCCTGTTCCCGCTCGGCGACCCCGACACTTCCCGGATCATCTGGGGCATCGTCCATTCGCTCGTCGGACTGGCGATGGTCTGGATCGGCGGCTTTCCCGTGTTCGAGAAAATGATGGGCGTCTGCATCGCCGCCATGTTCATCGGCGTGCTGATCACGGCAGTGCTGCTGGGGCCGGACTGGTCCGCGGTGCTTTCGGGCGTTTTCATTCCTCGGGTCCCGAGCGGGGCCGGCACCTGGGTGCTCGGGGTGCTCGGCGGCGTGGGCGGAACCGTCACGCTGCTCGCGTACGGCTACTGGATTCGGGAAACGGATCGGCGGGGAGAGTCGGGCGTCCGCATCTGCCGCCTGGACCTCGGCGTCGCCTACTTCCTCACGGCGCTGTTTGGCATGGCCATGGTGATGATCGGATCGCGGATCGCCGTGCAGGGGCAAGGCTCGCAGATGGCGGTGCAGCTCGCCGACCAGTTGGGGCTGGTGTTGGGGCCGTTTGGAAAGTGGGCGTTCCTGTGGGGATTCTGGGGCGCGGTCTTTTCAAGCCTGCTCGGCGTCTGGCAGAGCACGCCGTATTTATTCGCCGATTTCGTCACCCTGCGGCGGCAGCGGCTCTACGGCGAAGCGCGGCCGCCGGATTTGTCGCGCACCACGGCGTATCGCGGTTACCTGATCGCAATCGCCATTGTTCCCCTCGCGCTGCTGTGGGGGACGGTACGCCAGGTGCAGCTCGCTTACGCCGTCATGGGTGCGCTGTTCATGCCGCTGCTCGCGCTCACGCTCCTGATCTTGAACACGCAGGGACGCCTGGTCGGCGAGCGCTTCCGCAGCGGCTGGATCATCAACGCACTGCTGGTCGCCACGCTCGCCCTCTTCGCCTATATGGGGTTCCTGCAACTGACGGGAAGGCTGGCAGCGTCGGGGTGATGGTAGGTGTTAGGTGTCAGGTGCTACTGAGGCTCGCATAATAAGGCGCGGAGGTAGACGTCAGGGCATGGCTTCAGCCATGCCGCAAGCAGTCGCAAGAACCAGGGCTTTAGCCCCGGAGGGTCGTCGTTTCTGAACCGCTGGGCACGGGGTGGGAGCTTTCCGACTCACCTCAGCGGCTGAAGCCGGCCCGCTCTTGCCCGGGGAACGGCACGACTGAAGTCGTGCCCTGACGGACCCGCGCTACATAATACGATCCTCAATAGGTGCTAGGTGAAACCGATATGGCTCAACCTTTCCAGCCACCCTCGGCGCAATGGCCGCGGCGCGAAAACGCCGTGACGGTCGTCTCCTTGCTCGGGATCAGCGCGCTGGCGTGGGCGTATCTGCT